>JAUUYI010000267.1 GCA_030590525.1 Sedimenticola sp.
TCCCAGCCGATCGGGATTGCATCCGGATGAGTGGTGGTGGGCAGCACCGGTGACAACAGGGCGAAATCCAGGTTCAATGCCTCTGCCCGGCGTAATTGGGCCAAATCGTGACAAGAGGCTCCGACCCATTTATCGGCACCAACAGGCCTCGCTGGCAGGCCCATCAACCTGCGGCTGTTCAGGTGGACACCATCTGCAGCCGTCTCCACAACCAGCGCCGGATCACTGTTGAGCAACAGGCTCGCCCCATACTCCCGGCAAAGCCCCACGGCCCGGATAGCGAGTGACCGGTAATCATCTACATCCATCCCCGGCGCACGCAACTGGACCAGCCGCTGCCCCTGCTGCAAGGCCATCTCCAGACGCCGCAGAAAAGATTCTGGATGACGGGGATCCGGGCCAGTGATCAGGTAGCTTGCGGGCAACCGGATGGCGGATACGATAGGACGGTCAGCGGCCGGCATCGGGTAACGGCCCATCTCCTCGGGGCTCACCCACTTCAGGGGCTGTCCCTCCCTGCCTTCGGGAACCCCATGAGAAACGCTCACCCGCTGCACCAGCAGCAGCACGGATCTATCCGAATAGTGATGGGTGATACGGATCAGTGGCTGGTGATCTTCGATCTCGATCCCAAGCTCCTCGCGGATCTCTCGTTGCAGCGCCCGGGAGAGGCTCTCCCCCGGCTCCAGCTTGCCCCCGGGAAACTCCCACAACCCCCCCTGATGGGCGCCCGCGTGGCGGCGACTGAGCAGCACCCGGCCCTGGGGGTCCTGGATGACGGCTACGGCTACTTTAGTCAGGACCGAGGGCCGAGGAAAAACAGGTCCTAGGGGGAAGGCAGGGCCGGGGGCCGAGGAAAAACAGGTCCTGGGAAAAACAAGATCTGAGAAAATCTCTTTTTTGATTCCCTCACCCTGTCCCTCTCCCGGAGGGAGAGGGGACCCTTTGTTGGGGGTTTGGTTGCTCATTCAAGCATCTCGCGCTGCCATGTGGAGTTCCCACGCAGAGCGTGGGAACCAGATAAAAATTAGACCAATGGGATGCTCTCTTCTTTTACTCGGCCCTGCTTTTTCCTCTGTCCTCGGTCCTGCTTTCCCCCTAGGTCCTCGGTCCTGCTCTTCCCCTCGGTCCTGTTTTTCCTAGGTCCTCGGTCCTGTCTTTCCTCGGTCCTGTCTTTCCTCGGTCCGGTCTTTCCTAGGTCCTGCCCTTATGTTCTATATTCAGCATTGATTCTGACGTACTCATGAGAGAGATCGCAGGTCAATACCCGGGTGCTCTGATCACCCCGACCCAGGGCCACCCGGATGGTGAAGGTATCCTGCTCCATCACCGACTGCCCGGCCGCTTCGGTATAGTCTGCTGCACGGCTGCCATGCCGGACGATGCAGATATCGTCGAGCCAGATACCGACCCGCTCCACGACAAGCCCTTCGACGCCGGCCCGGCCCACAGCCGCCAGAATACGTCCCCAGTTGGGATCGGACGCGAACAGGGCCGTCTTAACCAATGGGGAGTGGGCGATGGTGTAGGCCACCCTGCGCGCCTCCTCCAGGGAGGCCGCCTGATCCACCCGGACCTCTACCAGCTTGGTCGCTCCCTCCCCATCTCTTACGATTGCCCGGGCAAGCTCCATACAGACCTCCCCCACCGCGCTACACAGATCCTTGAACAGCGCCGATCCAGAGTCGTTAATGGGTGGGCAGGGGCTAACTCCGGATGCCAGCAATACACAGGCATCGTTGGTGGAGGTATCCCCATCCACGGTGATGGAGTTGAATGAGGGGGCCACTGCCTGCTCCAGGCAGGCCTGCAGCAGCCCGGGCTCCACCCGGGCATCTGTCGCCACATAGGCCAGCATGGTCGCCATATCCGGCCGTATCATGCCGCTCCCCTTGGCCATTCCGGTAACGGTCACCCGTTGCCCCTGATATTCGAACTGCCGGGAGCAGAGCTTCGGCACTGTATCGGTGGTCATGATCGCCCGTGCCGCTGCCGGCCATCCCCGATCGCTCAGGGCGGTGAGCGCCTCCGGCACCGCCACCGCGATCCGGTTCACCGGCAACGCCTCACCGATGACCCCGGTGGAGAAGGGGAGGATCTGATTGATGGCGCAGCCACGGGCAGCCGCCAGCGCCCGGCAGGCTTCCCGGGCCGCCCGCAGCCCATCGCCACCCGTCCCTGCATTGGCGTTTCCGGAGTTGATGAGCAGGTACCTGGGCGCCACGGCCTGCAGGTGCTCACGCGCTACCACTACCGGTGCGGCGCAGAAGGCGTTACGGGTAAATACCGCTGCGCAGTCCGTCCCCTCCGCCAGTTCGATCACCACCAGATCGTTTCGGTCGGTATATTTGATCCCAGCGGCGGCAGCCCCCAGACGGATGCCGGGGACGGGGAGGAATTCGGGTTCGGGGTTGTTCAATGTTGCTCCTGATAAAAACAGGGCCTAGGGCCGAGGAAAAACAGGACCTAGGAAAAGCCCTTTTTTGATTCCCTCACCCTGTCCCTATAAAAGCAGGGCCTAGGACCTAGGAAAGACAGTTCCTAGGAAAATCACTTTTTGATCCCCTCACCCTGTCCCTCGGCTTTGGCATCCTGCGTCGCCCTACCTCCTCCATCCATGGAGTCGTCTCCCTGAGGGAGAGGGGACCTAAACTCGGCAGAATGGCCGATCGATCAGGCTTTTAGCCGTAACCCGAAGCCCTGGCTGTTAGATCCGTAGGGTGCGGTTCGCAAGCTCACCGCACCCTACGAAACTGCTGCGCGACAGCGCGTCGCCACCGGCGGTATGGGAGGCTCTCAGGCAAAAAAAGCGGGTGAGAAAATCGCACCCGCTGGAGATCCTGGTTTGGAGATGATCAGGCCTTTCGGAATCGCTGGAAAGCGGTAAGAGTGAACAGACTGCCGAGCATCAGCAGCAGCGGGGAGGGCTCCGGTACCCCGGCCGGGTCCACCTGGATATAGTCGTTGGCGCAGCGCATGGTCCAGTGCACTAAAAAGCCACCAGCATTGAGTTTCGTGAATAGGTTCGTGCCGTTTGCGCTGTCAAAATTCTCCAGTAGCTGCAGGGAGATGCTGGCGGCGATCAAATAGTGATTGTCCGTCCCGTCATCCTGGCCACCAAGCTTGTTGTCGTTCTCCTCAGTGCTGTATTTCTTGTTGCCGTGCTCTGCAATGCCATAGTAGAACGAAGCAGTAGGTCCTATGTTCTCACCTTGGATAACGATGGTTGGGTGCTCCAGTCGCCTGAAACCCTCTTCCGACGTCGTATATTGTCCTCCGGCAGACTCACCCGGACCGTTCCAGATTCCGTACTCCCAGCCGCCGCCGGTATCGCCAACCAAGTAGATGTCACCGGGAGCAAACCCACTCCGAGCAACATTATTGGTCACGATGCCAAGCTCGAAGGAGGGGCTGACATCGCTGTAACCGAAATCGATGGCGATGTCGCCGGGGGCGTAAGAGTTGTTGCCTGGTTTTTGCGGATTGTCAGGGTTCAAGCCTGTCACCACGGCAATATTGAGAAAATCTTGAGTGAGCTCCACATAGATGGCTTCGGCGTCATAGAGCTGACCACCGGCGCCGGGTCCCAGATAACCGGAGAGGGAGGTGCCTGTGCCGTTGTCCTCTACACTGCTTTTTATGCCAGTTCTGGCCTTCCAATCATCGCTCGTGCCCATGGGTTTGGCGGCCAGCCAGTAATCCAGATTATGGATGGAGGTGGCCGCACTGTATTCCGGTGCGCACAGTACCAGGGCGAACGTGGCAATGATGCCTCTGGTCAGAGGGCGGGTAAAGA
>JAUUYI010000347.1 GCA_030590525.1 Sedimenticola sp.
GGTCATGGAGGTTCTTGCAGAATGCGCCATCCCCTTCCGGAACAAATGCTCCAGCTATCGCTTCCGGCATCTGCCGTACAGGGATGTACAAGTGCCGCGGATGCAGGAAGTATAAGAGCGACCGCCCTCATCTGCGCATTATGGGATAATTTATTTTTACCGCGGCCCTTATTCACCTGAATTGGAAATCAACCAATGACTGAAACCGAACCCTCGTTGATTGCCCCACCTGCAGTAGTAGTCATTTTCGGCGCTGGTGGCGACCTCACCAAACGTAAACTGATTCCCGCCCTATTTCACCTCAAGAGCCAAAAGCTACTGCCCGACAGCTTTGCGCTGGTGGGGGTCGACCGGGTGGAGATGGACAGTGACGGCTATCGTCAGAGCCTGAGCGGGGGGATCGAAGGGTTCGTGGGCGAGGGCTTCGATCAGGCCCGATGGGATGAGAATGTGAGCAAGGCCTACTACATCCAGGGGGATTTCAAGGATCCGGAGAGCTACCTCCGGCTGCGGGAATTCCTGGCTGAGGTGGATGAAATGCAGGGGACGCCGGGTAACTATCTGTTTTATCTTGCCACTCCCCCCAGTTTCTTCGGTGAGATTGCGACTCATCTGGGGCAGGCGGGTCTGGCCGGTGAGCAGGAAAACGGCTGGCGCCGGATCATTATCGAAAAGCCTTTTGGCCGGGACCTGGCATCAGCCCGGTCGTTGAACCAGACCCTGCAGCAGAGTTTCCAGGAGCAGCAGATCTACCGTATCGACCACTATCTGGGTAAGGAGACGGTCCAGAACATCATGACCTACCGCTTCGGCAACGGCACCATCGAACCGATCTGGAACCACCGTTACATCGATCACATCCAGATCACGGTGGCGGAATCCCTGGGGGTGGAGAACCGGGCCAGTTATTATGAGGAGGCGGGTGCCTTGCGGGACATGGTCCCGAACCACATACTGGCACTGCTCTCGATCATTGCAATGGAACCCCCGAATTCGTTCGATGCGGACCGCGTCCGGGATGAGCAGACCAAGGTGCTACGTTGCATACAACCTTTCACCCCGGAGCAGGTGCTGACCCAGACGGTGCGGGGGCAGTACGGGGAGGGCCGGACCCCGGATGGCGTACGTCTCCCGGGTTATCGGGAAGAGCCGGGTATAGCGGCAGACTCCACTACCGAGACCTTTGTCGCCATGCGGCTGATGATCGACACCTGGCGCTGGGCGGGGGTTCCTTTCTATCTGCGTACCGGCAAGCGCATGCTCGGACGCTACACCGAGGTGATGGTGCAGTACCGGCACGCCCCGAACAGGATGTTCAGTGATTCCCTGGTATCGGGTCAGAACGTGGAACCCAACCGGCTGATCCTGCGGATACAGCCGCAGGAGGGGATCGGCCTGGAGTTTAACGCCAAGGTGCCCGGCACCATCCCCCGGTTGAACACGGTGGAGATGAATTTTGATTACAGTGATTATTTCGGTGATTCGCCGAGCACCGGCTACGAGACCCTGATCTACGACTGCCTGTGTGGTGATCCCACCCTGTTTAAACGCTCGGACAACATCGAGGCCGGCTGGGAGTTGGTACAACCGGTACTGGATGTCTGGGGGGCGCTGCCGGCTCGTTCTTTCCCCAACTATCCTGCTGGCAGCTGGGGTCCGGAACAGGCCGATACGCTGCTGGCGCGGGATGGAAAGGTATGGAAGGGTATCAAATGAGGGTGTTGGCCGGCGACATCCGGGGGACCAAAACCGCACTGGCAGTGTTCGAGGTGACCGGGAAGCAGCTGGAGTTGGCTGTGCTGGAGAGCTACCCCAGTCAGGAATACACTTCGCTGGACGAGATCGTGCGCCGGTTTATCGAGGCCCATGAGCCCGGGTGTGGATACGCCAGTTTCGGCATTGCCGGGCCGGTGAGGGATGGGCGCTGTGAGACCACAAATCTGCCCTGGCTGGTGGATGCGGCGCGGCTGCAGCAGGAAAACGGATTCCAACAGGTGTGGCTGATGAACGACCTGGCGGCAAACGCCTGGGGGATCGGTGCGCTGCAGACAGAGGATTTTCACACCCTCAACGAGGGGAGCGTGCAGGCGGAGGGCAACGCCTCGATCATCTCCGCCGGCACTGGCCTGGGAGAGGCGGGGTTGTTCTGGGATGGCAGCCGTCATCGGCCATTCGCCTCGGAAGGGGGGCACACGGATTTTGCCCCGCTTCAGACCTGGAGATTGCCCTGCTGCGTTATCTGAGAGAACGCCATGGCCATGTCAGCTGGGAACGGGTGGTCTCCGGCATGGGGCTGGTCAATCTATATGAGTTCCTGCAGGATCATCGGCGGGTGGACCCACCCGGGTGGCTGGCAGAGGAGATGCGGGAGGGGGACAGTGCAGCCGCCATATCCATCGCTGCCCAGTCAGGGCGCTGCCCGCTCTGCAGCGAGGCGCTGGATCTGTTCGTCCATCTCGAATGGGGTGGAGGCCGGCAATCATGCCCTCAAGATCATGTCCACCGGGGGGGGCTATCTGGGTGGCGGAATCGCCCCCAAGATCCTGGAAAGACTGCAGCAGCCTGCCGTTCTCAGGGGTTTCTGGTCCAAGGGGCGGATGGAGCCGCTGCTGCGCGATATGCCGGTGAAGGTGATCCTGAACGATCGTACCGCGTAAATTGGGGTCAGGTCTTGCAATTAAGCATCTTCTTCA
>JAUUYI010000341.1 GCA_030590525.1 Sedimenticola sp.
AGATCGTCTATAGCGACTTCAAGGATGAGGTGCTCGGCGTGCGGGATGAAGAGATCGTATCCATGCCGAAAATGACCGGTGTGCAGTATGAAAAGAAGGTTAAGGACTATCTGCGTAACCACCTCGACGATTTAGTGATCCACCGTCTGCGTGTGAATCAGCCACTGACCGCCACCGACTTGGAAACACTGGAGGAAACCCTCGCCGATATCGGGAAAGAAGATGGGGAGACCCTGCTCTCTGGTCTGCTGGAGCACAGCGGCGCGCTCTCACTGGCCCACTTTGTGCGCAGCCTCGTCGGTATGGACCGCACGGCCGCTCAGGCCGCCTTTGCCGGGTTTCTCGGCGACCGGAGCCTGACATCGAAGCAGGTCCGCTTCATCGAGATGATCATCGATCAGCTCACCGCACGCGGTGTGATGGAGGCAGGCGCACTCTATGAACCACCCTTCATCGATCTCCACAGCGGCGGCCCTGATGCGCTCTTTGCCGGGAAAGAGAATGTGATCGAGGGGATTTTTGATGCCTTAAAGTCGGTGAACCCGGAAGCTTACTCCATTGCTGCCTCGGTCCAGTAGAACGCCACCCGGGTGACTTCATGCAGCGCTCTGGCGCCGGACGCTGCGCACCGTTTCCATGGCATCCAACACCTTATCAGCCACTGGCGGGGGGTCGTCGATGGTGACATCGCCGCTGAGGGGATCTCAGGGGGAAGGTTGCTTCCACCCTTCCGGGCTGGGCTCGGAGAATCGCCGTATGCCCACCACCATGTCGTCGGAGCTGATATTCACCCCGGTGACTGACGCCCGGACGGTCACTCCTCGGGCGCTATAGATGGGCGCATTGTAGGGCTTATCTCCTCTGACTCACTACTGAGGAGTGACTCCAGCACTTCAATCCTTTTTTTGTACCGGGTAATCTCTCCCTCTGCCCGCGCCTTTGTTTCCCCCTCCAGTTTTTCCCCACTCTTTTCCAATTCCTTTAGCGCTTTGGTCAATTGTGCCCGCTCATCCTTCAGGCCCTCGAGCCGTTCTGCCTGTTCCGCCTTGTCGAAGATGAGGTTTTCCGGGGGGTTCTCCATCGCCTCGGGGGGCTTATCCACCTTGTCCGCCACGGGTCGTGGAATAAACAACTTGTCTGCCGGTAACACACGCTGATTCATAAAGCCGGGGGAGACGATCTCGATCCCCGCGCCATGCAGGCTGTCCAACATTGCCTTGTGCAGATCCGAACGTGCCGCAATCAACAGTTTCACCTCCCGCAGCAGACCGTAAACACGGTAACTCACCGAGAAATCACCCAACCCTCGAACCCGCACGTAGGGCTCTTCGAGCCCAACCTTCTCTGCCGCCGCGACCAGCAACTTGTCGATATCTGTGTGGCGCACATCGTAGCCCAGCGATATCTCCGCCGAGACCACCGTGGCGTCAGGATTGACCACTGTGAGCTTTTCGGACAGGAGCGTAGTATTGGGCAGATAGGTAAAGTTCCGGTGCCGAGTCTGCAATTCGGTCTGGATCAGGCCAATCTCAGTAATCCGCCCCAGGTCGTCACCATGTATGACGAAATACCCAGGGCGCAGATGCTTACTGGAACGGACCACCAGCCCAGCCAGCACGTTGGAGGCAAAGGTAGTGGATGAAAAAGCGATTATCGCGGTCAGCACCAACCCCAGCAGGGTAAACAACTGACTGCGGGTGGTGCTTTCGATCGGCAGCACCAGCACCACGCCGATAATGGCGATCATCACTGCGCCAAGGGTAGCCACCTGGGCCGGAAAGGGATCGGGTTCATGGGTTTTACGCTGCCGGGCGCGTATCAACCAGTAAACCAGTTGCAGCAGAAGCACGACAGCCCCGACAACCACCAGCGTGGGGAAAAACTGCATCAGTATGTCCGACCACTCTTGCGGTGCCTTCATCTTTCAAGTTCTCCCCTGGAAAAGCCTCAAAATACCATAAAGCATTCGGTAGCTCTCAAAATACAATCGTAGGAGGCCCGTAACTATTCAGCATGCCTTGATATCGGCTGTAAGTGGACTTTTGGGCAACTGGCTTTTATTCTTTGACTCTACTCCCACATAAGCAAGGGGAAGCATGATGAAAAAAGCGATCTTTTGGGGGATACTGATTCTCTCCCTGCTTGGAGCCGGGCTACCCATGGGTGCCTATTGGCTGGGGCTGGAGAACAGTGTTGGACGGCCGGTGCCACCGAAGTCGTTGACATTCAGCAGGACAACCGCCGCCACGGTATGGAGGCAGCGGCAGGAGGTGTTTCCTATCGCCCTGCGCCCGATCACACCCTGGCACTTTTATGAACTGCTGTGGTGTTCCAAGGATGATCGTTCACTGGAAGATTTCCTCACCTGTGACGAAAAGTATCCCGGACTGAGGGCATCCGCGTACATTGCCAAGGCCTATCTCAAAGACAAAATGAGGCGGGAGGGCCTGGTGTGGCGCTATCTATCGAGAACAGCATTGGCTATCTGGATATCGCGCAACTGGAGTGATCGAGAACTGGTGGCGGAATTGATCCGCATCGGCGGCTGATGATTCATTGAGGGGGAAATGAATGATGCATTCGAGAATCAGACACAGGGGAGTGATTGCGATTATTGGCATCCTGTTGTGGACCTTTTCGCGACTGCTTCCGGCGGCTACCGCAAAAAATATCATATTGATGATTTCAGATGGGCAGGGTTTCAATACAGTCAGGGCCACCGAATA
>JAUUYI010000131.1 GCA_030590525.1 Sedimenticola sp.
CCATTTTGAGTCCATTTTTTCGGTCATTTGAGGCGAATAGTTACTCATATTTAACGAAAATGAGCGGAAAAATGGGCCAAAATGGCTTTTCCGCAGTAGGTTCTCTATTCTCGGACAGGCTCCTTGACGTATTCAAATACCTTCACCACCCGCTTGACCCCTTTGACATAACGTACCTTCTGTACCACGGCATCGGCCTCCACTGTCGTCACCAGCCCCATCAGGTAGACGCTCCCCTTCTCAGTGATCACCTTTACCCGGCTGGGGTCGAAGTCGGGCAGTTGCACATCGAACAGGGACAGCTTGACCTTTGAGGTGACGTAACTATCGCTGCTGATCTCGGACAGCGTGGCATCCGGGGCGATCTCTATCTCGTCGACCACCCGTTTGAGCTTGGTGATCTGCTGGCTCAGCGCCACATAGCGATCCCGGTAAGCGCTACTCTCCGCCTGGCCGGTGAGCAGTAACACGGCATTGTAGCTGGTGGCACTGACATTGGTGTGAGCCTTCAGTTCCTGATCGTTGCTGAGCTGGCTGGCAAGCTCGAACTCGATCGCAGAGTCGTCCATGTTGGCCTTCATCGTGCGCCGATCGTGCGCCACTGTGCCCCCGGCGGCGGTGCCGCCGACCAGGACCGCCCCGACGCACCCCTGGAGCAGGGTAGTGGTGAGGATAATGGCAATGAGTGGGTAATCGAACTGCCGCATGCAGGTTCTCCTTCTTAACTTAGGAACGTTCATGAAATAAGTTGAGCATCTGGCTTGTCTTTTTGCCCGTCTTCTTTGTTGCATAAACAGTTGAGTAGTTCGACTACACGCCTGTTTACGCGCCTCGAAGACGAACAAAAATCCGGCGCCATCTGCACAACTTATTTCATTCACGTTCCTTAGGGTTCGTGCAACAATGCCTTACCATTATGGGACGCCGACTCATCCAGTGGTTCCCCCAGAAGTTGTACATCGATCAGGTCGCACAGGCAGTGTATCACCAGCAGGTGCAGTTCCTGGGTCCGGGCTATGCCGTGCGGGGGGACCCGGATCTCGACGTCATCGCCGTCCAGCAATCCGGCCATCCGCCCGCCATCGCCCCCATTCAGGGCAATGACTGTCATCTTTCGTTCGTGGGCCGCTTCCAGTGCGGTATTGATACCTTCTGAATTACCGTCGATAGTGACCGCGAGCAGCACGTCTCCCTGCTGCCCCAGCGCCCGCAATTGTTTGGCGAAGACCTCATCATAACCATAATCGTCTGCAATAGAGGTAAGGACGGCACTGTCACTGCTCAGGGCAATGGCGGGAAGCTCAGGGCGTTCACGCTCGAACCGGTTGAGCATCATGGATGCAAACAGCTGCGCATTCATCGCGGATCCACCACTGCCACAACAGATCACTCGATCACCTTCCAGCAGCTGTTGCACGATCAACCGCCCGGCCCGGGCTACAGGGTCGGCCAGCAGCGAAACTGCCTCCATCTGGGCCTGGATGCTGGCATTGAAGCACCGTTTAACGCGTTCGGTCAGTTTCATGGCAATCTGAAGGCATCCCTGATCCACTCCACATCCTGCTGTGCCTGCCCGGAAATGGCCAGTACATCGAAACGGCAGTTGTGCTCTATCCACTGTTTTCTGCAGCTGAGAAAATAACGGGCCGCATCGATGATGCGTCGCTGTTTGGTCAGTGTGACGCTCTCGGCGGCCGTTCCGAAACGACTGCTGCTGCGAAACCGCACCTCTATGAATACCAGGGTATCCCCATCCCGCATTATCAGGTCGATCTCTCCCCGGCGGCTATGGAAGTTACGCTCGACCGTCACCAGTCCCTGCTGCTCCAGATAACGCCAGGCCCGCTCTTCTGCATCTGTTCCGGTTGACCGGCTGGATGGCTCACTCCGCATTTGGAGGCTCGCGTTCCTGCGCTGCGCCGGAGGTGCGGGGCAGCTCCGTCTGGCCGTCGGCACCGGGTTGCCGGCGCACATCGGGATACTCACCGCCGCTCTCCTCCATCTGTGGGGTGAAGCCAGTCAGCCGGGGCACTCCATTGTTTATCTTCGCCCAGATCAGCTGGCGGTGGACGTGGTTGATCCGGTCCAGGTAGAGATTTCCAGTCTTACCCGCCATCATCTCACCGGGGCTGTTCTGCAACCGCGCCAGGTGGGGCAGCAGTTGATAACTGTCGATACCCATCGCGTACAGTCGCTGGTAGCGCACCTGGCTGTCGGGCAGCAGCCGTGCCAGTCGCTCCCGGGAGAGTGGGTCATCGTCTTCGCGGATCAGCAGCCAGGGGATGTCCAGGAACATCACGCCTTCGAGATCCTGATCATCCTTGGGTGACTGTTTGCCGGAATAGGCGTGAGAGGTGGTGTATACGGGCAGGTCAACGGCGCGATGGAACTGTAGCTGAGGACGAATTGCGCGGGCCTTCTGTACCTTCGCAACGAGAAACAGAAAGTCCGCATCCTGGCGGCGCTGGGGCTCGAACTCCAGGCGTTTTCCCAACAGGCGCTGCAGCTGCTGATGTCGGGCATCGCTCTGATCCAGGTTCAGCAGCGCCGTGATCGGCTGGGTGAAGTCATTCTCCCTGGGGTCGTACTCCTGCCGTTCCAGCACTGTTCCTCCAAGTTTCTCCCAGCGATCCCGGAATGCCTCGAAGATGCGATCACCCCAACTCCCGCTGGGGGTCAGTACCAGGCCGCGGCTAAAGCCATCGATCCAGGCCCGTTCCGCCACCTGGCGTGCCTCGTCCTCGGGGGAGAGGCTGAACTGATACAGATCCGAGGGCGGGAGGACCTCGGGAGTGACCTCGTTGAGGGCCAGCACAGGTGTCTCCAGTTCCCCGGCTCGTGCCAGCTGGGCGACAGCCTCCTTGTTGAGTGGCCCCACCACCAGGTCAGCCCCTGCCGCCACCGCCTGCTGGTAGAGGGGCCAGACATGCTCGGGATTGCTGCTGTCGTAGAAGAGCAGTTGCGGGCGCAGATCGGGTTCCTGCTGATAGTAGGCAGCCAGGAAGCCGTTTTGGAGTGCCCGCGCCACACCGGCGTAACGCCCGCTCTCAGGCAGCAGGATTGCGATACGGCTGGGGCGTCGGTATTGTCCCTTGAGCTTCTGGTAATAGCCGTCCAGTAGTTCCGGCATGGCCGGGTGTCCTGGAAAACGTGCTTGCCAGTCGGCGATCAGGGGCCTGGCCTGTTCCGGGTTGCTGCCCTGGGCCTTTATGATACGTGTCAGTTCCATCCACCCACCCTGAATACCCGGTGGTGAGGGCCGCAGTTTTTCCAGGGCGGAATCGCTCAGGATGGCGTAGGTCTGGATGATGCTCAGTTGATTGTTCAGCCTGGCCTGAGGGTCCTTCAGCAGCAGGTCGATCTCGCTCAGTTCGCGGCCCTGTTCCAGCAGATTTCCGGAGAGACGAAACGCCTCGGCCCGAGTCTGGTGGTAGCGCTCCAGCAGGCGCTCACTGCTGCCTTTGGGTGGGAGGGAATGCAGCAGAGAGAGGGCCTGTTGCGGGTGTTTGCGGGCAACGGCCAGTTCTGCCAGCAGCAGCTGCTTTTGGAAAGTCAGTTGCGGTTGGCTGGCCGTATCGATGCCACCGGCGATGCGGCTGGCGGTCTCCAGCTGGCCGGCATGGAAATAGCTTAGGGCCGCCCGCAGCAGCAGTAGCGCCCGTTTTTGGCCCTGTTGCTCTGCCGCCAGTTGCTGGAAGAGTTTCGCCGCCTGCTCATTGTCACCCGTGGCTTCGAGGTGTTCCGCCCGGGTCAGCCGGGGGTCGACCTGCTGGACCGGCTCAGTCTCGATCTCGGGCGTCGATTCGCAGCCCGCCAGCAGCAGGAGCAGGGGCAGGCTGAGCAGAAACATCCATTTTATCGGTTGCATAACGGTATAAGTTATAGTGGTGTAAATGAGGGTTTGGCCGGGATCACCTGGTCTGATGGCAGTATCTTGTCTGGGGGGGGTCGTGTCAATCGACAAGGGTGTTCTCTATGTGGTGGCGACACCGATCGGTAACCGGAATGATATCTCGCTCCGGGCCATCGAGGTGCTACAGTCGGTCGACCTGATCGCGGCGGAGGATACCCGCCACAGCCGTCTTCTGCTGCAGCATCTGGGAATCAGTACACCGTTGCAGGCGGTACACGAGCACAACGAGCACAAGCTGGTGGGGCGCCTGATTGCCCGGTTGCAGGCGGGCGAGGCGCTGGCTCTGATCTCCGATGCCGGAACCCCGCTGATCAGCGATCCCGGCTTCCAGCTGGTGCGCGCCTGCCATCGCCATGGGGTCAGGGTCTCACCGGTCCCAGGCCCCAGTGCCGCTGTTGCCGCTTTGTCTGCGGCAGGCCTGCCCACCGACCGCTTTCGTTTCGAAGGCTTCCCTGCCCGGACTGCCTCGGCTCGCCAGGCGCAGTTCGAGGGGTTGAAGGCGGAGAGTGCAACGATCATATTCTATGAATCCAGCCACCGGATCGCCAGCAGCCTGGCGGATATGTCCCGGGTGCTGGGCCCGGGGCGCCCGGCCGTGCTGGCCCGGGAACTGACCAAGCTGCATGAAACCATCATTCATGCCACCCTGGGGCAGCTGAGCGAGCGGGTGAAACAGGAGCCGGACCAGGGCAAAGGAGAATTCGTCGTCCTGGTGGCGGGCGCCAAAAAAGACCGGGAGCGGCTCAACCCCGAGACCGAGCGCACACTCCGCCTGCTGATGGCAGAACTGCCGGTGAAACAGGCGGCCGCGCTGGCCGCCCGTATCACCGGTGAAAAGAAGAACCGTCTCTATCAGCTGGCGCTGGAGTGGCGGGACCCATGAGACGTCTCAGCTTTTAACCTCGATCTTGCGGGCTTGCTGAGACTCCATCTTGGGGATGGTTACCTCGAGGACACCATGCGCTCCCTTGGCGGATATCTTATCTGCATCCGTGTCGTCCGGCAGGCTGAAGCGCCGATAGAAAATCCCATGCATGCGTTCGACACGCTTGTAGTTTTCCTTCTCCTCTTCGATCTTCTGCTTCCGCTCACCACGGATAGTGAGCACACCGCCATCCATTGAGACCTCGATCTCTTCCGGTTTTACCCCGGGGATATCCGCATGCAGGACATATTTATCATCCTCTTCCCTGATGTCCACTGCAGGTACCCAGTTCGCCCCTTCGACCTGAGTGTCATCCCGGGTGACCGGGTTATGGAAAACGCGATCCATCTCTTTCTGCCACTCCTGCATTGCCCTCCAGGGGTTGGTTCGTGTAAGTGTTGTCATGATTGATCTCCTTCACTCTTGTTTGCATTGAACCTCTCTGATAAAGAAGCTGGGGGTCGGGGGGAAAAATTCAAGTGGCAAACTATCTGTATGGAGAAGTCATGAACTGGAAACGCGCCTATCGCTCCTTTTACTATGAGGGGGCACCGGAGCCGGAAGCAATGGACCTTGTACCTGATGAGACGGTGATGCTCACCATCGATGTCCAGAATAGCTATCTGGAGATTGCCGATGACCCGCTTGAGCAGGCGCGCTGGGCACCGTTCCAGGAGCGGATGCGCCGGCTGGTGATCCCCGCCACCCGGGATCTGCAGGCGCGGTTTCGCAGACAGAAGATAGATGTGCTCCACGCCCGCATTGCCTGTCTGCTGGCGGATGGTCGTGACCGCTCGCTCAGTCAGAAAAAGCCGGGCTGGAACTACCTGCTGCTGCCGCGGGAGAGTGACGCCTCGCAGATCGTGCCCGAACTGGCTCCGCAGCCGGGTGAGATGGTCTTCACCAAGACCACCGACAGCGCCCTGACCGGTACCAACCTGCGGCTGGTTCTGCAGAACATGGGAGTGAAGCACGTGGTGCTCACCGGCATCTTCACCGATCAATGTGTCTCTTCCACCGTACGCAGCCTGGCAGACGAGAGCTTTAACGTAGTAGTGGTGGAGGATTGTTGTGCGGCAGGAACGGACGAGCTGCATCAGCGAGAGCTGGAGATCATTAACATGATCTACTGCCAGGTGGTTTCCAGTGCGGAGCTGATCGAGATGATGGGGCTTTGAGCTGTTTCATCAAATCTACCTGCAGTTCGATCGTGCAGAGGCGCGACGTCTGGAAAACTTTAAAGTCAAAGTCAAAAACATCTCGCGCAAAGACGCAAAGGCGCAAAGAAAACCTGAAAAAAAGAGAATCTATTGCTGGGGTTCTGATTTAACCCGGACAGCATCGCTTCGTAGGGGGGATAAGGCGCACGCACAGGACTTTCGTTTAGCTCGATACTTATGCGCGCCGCATCCACCAATAGTTCGATCACATGCCGCAACGTCCGGGATGGTGGGTGTGCTACGCTTATCCCCCTACAGCGTCCAAGCTGCCCCTTGTCTTGGAGCATAGCTTAGGGCTCGCGAAACAATAACTCCCTGTTTTGGGACCCCGATCCATCCCGTCTGGCGGGCCGGTTCATGTTCCTGACGGAACCGGCATTTCCCACATCC
>JAUUYI010000375.1 GCA_030590525.1 Sedimenticola sp.
AGAGGCTCTTGCAAAACGCCCCCTCTCCCCCCGGGAGAGGGTTGGGGTGAGGGAATCAAGGGGATTTAAGAGTTTTGCAAGAGCCTCAGGAGGCTGTCGGATTTAGGGCTAAACGGGTTCCCACGCGCTGCGTGGGTGCCCACTTCCCATCGACGGTCCGCGTCAATCTGCGGCTGAATATTCTTTGTTCCATAAATCCTTTGTTCCATAAACGGGAACCAGGCGATTCGCCACGACTCCTGGTTCAAACGGAGCAGTCATTGAGCTTTTTTCTGTCTCTCCAGGTAAAACGCCGCCAATGCCAGGTCCTCCGGGCGAGTTATCTTGATGTTGTCTCCCCGTCCCTCTACCAGCAGTGGTGACAGCCCCGCCAGTTCCATGGCACTGGCCTCGTCGGTAACCTCGAGCCCCTGCTCCAGAGCCTGTTTGAGCGCCATCCTCAAAGGTTCCAGACGGAACATCTGAGGAGTAAAGGCGCGCCAGAGCTGTTCCCGCGGCAGCGTCTCGGTCACATGGCGGGAGCTGTCCGCCCGCTTCACCGTATCATGCAGAGAAACAGCGAGAATTCCTCCAACCGGATGGCCGGAAAGCGCTTCGATCAGATGGTCGATATCACTACCCAGCAAACAGGGGCGAGCTGCATCATGCACCAGCACCCAATCATCCGGCGCAGCCAGCTGCGTCAGCTCTTCCAAGGCATTCAATACCGAGTGGCAGCGCTCGGCCCCACCCGTGATCTGCCGAACCCGTGGGTTGGAGCAGAAACGGGTGCCCCGCCACCAGCTATCCCCCGGAGAGATAGTCACCAGAACCTCCCGTATCGACGGGTGCCCCAGCAGCCTCTCCAGCGTGTGCTCAATCACCAGGGCATTGCCGAGGGGCAGGTATTGCTTTGGGATCGCCCCCCCCATGCGGCGGCCAGCCCCCGCTGCAGGCACCACCGCCCAACAGGCAGCACTCAATCTGCCGCTCCTCTGTCCGGTTCCACGGTCTGGTAGAAGATCTCACCCTCCCGAATCATGCCCAGATCGTTGCGGGCCCGCTCCTCGATTGCATCGAGCCCGTTCTTCAGGTCGACCACCTCCGCATGCAGTGCCTGGTTCCGCTCCTTCAGGCCTTTCAGCTCCCGTTTCTGAGCCGTGATCTGCTCGCGCAGGGAGTAGGCTTCCGCCAGGCTTCCCTCACCTACCCAGAGACGGTACTGGAGAATCAACAGTGCCAGCAGCAGGGTTCCGATGAGCACTCGAATCATCACCCGGGGAGACTCCTGCCGCTAGCCTGGAAAGATCAGAAAGCAGCGAATGCGTCCTTACCTGCATACACCGCCTCCGATCCAAGCTGATCCTCGATCCGCATCAGCTGGTTGTACTTGGCGACACGGTCGGAACGTGACAGGGAACCGGTCTTGATCTGCCCGGTGCTGGTAGCCACCACCAGATCAGCGATAGTGGTATCTTCAGTCTCACCGGAACGGTGAGATATGACGGCAGTATAGCCCGCATCCTTGGCCATTGTGATCGCTTCCAGCGTCTCGGTCAGGGTTCCAATCTGATTGAACTTGATCAGAATGGAGTTTGCCACCCCCCGCTCTATACCCTGTGCGAGTATTTGGCTATTGGTCACGAACAGGTCATCCCCCACCAACTGGGTCTGCTTACCCAGGCGCTCGGTAAGCAGTTTCCAGCCATCCCAGTCGCTTTCGTCCATGCCATCTTCCAGACTGAGGATGGGATACTGGTCGACCAGGCCGGCCAGGTAGTCCACGAACTCCTCAGAGTTGAACTTCTTGCCCTCGGAGGCGAGATCGTAGACGCCATCGCTAAAGAACTCTGAACTGGCGGCATCCAGGCCGAGGTATATATCCTCTCCTGCCTTGAAACCGGCCTTTTCTATCGCCTCCATTATTACCTCGATGGCGGCAACATTGGATGGAAGGTCCGGGGCAAAACCACCTTCATCACCCACCGAGGTATTCATGCCACGTCCCTTGAGTACCGACTTGAGTACATGAAACACCTCGGCACCGTAACGCACCGCCTCACGAATGGAGCCGGCACCAACCGGTATGATCATGAACTCCTGGATATCCACGCTGTTGTCCGCATGGACCCCGCCATTGATGATATTCATCATCGGCACGGGCAGACGATAGGGGCCACCGGAGAGAGAGCGATAGAGTGGCAGTGCCTTCTCCTGGGCAGCAGCGTGAGCCGCCGCCAGAGAGACTCCCAGGATAGCATTGGCACCCAGACGCCGTTTATTGTCGGTCCCATCCAGTTCAATCATGCG
>JAUUYI010000160.1 GCA_030590525.1 Sedimenticola sp.
ACCCCCCGCCTGTTGACCCGTTTTCTATGTGGCATCACATCGCCCCGACTGAGCCGCAGCAAACTGACCGCCCATGCAATGTTCGGCAGCCTGGAGAAAGCCCCCTTTGGCGAGGTGCTGGCCGAGATTTTCAAACATCCCCGTAAATTTCCACACACCGATTGACTATTGAGCTATCTTCAAATTATCCCTTTTGAAATTACTGGAGGTATTGTCATGACCGTTGCTGTCTCTGTCACTAACGCACTGACCGAAAGCCAGACGGAGTATGAGGTGGTCCCCCACCCAAAAACCTACTCCAGCATAGAAACCGCCAATGCCGCCCACGTGGCGGATGACCACATCGCAAAGGGTGTGCTGCTCAAGGATGATACGGGCTATCTGCTGGCGGTGATCCCGGCGAGCCAGTGGGTGGATCTGGATCGAACCAAAGAAGAACTCGGCAGGGATCTTCAGCTGGCCTCCGAGGACGAAATCGAACGGTTGTTTTCCGACTGTTCCCTTGGCGCTATCCCACCGCTCGGTGATATCTATGGCGTGGAGACGGTCATGGATGAGGCACTCACCAGCCTGGCCAGTGTCTATTTCGAGGGAGGCGACCATGAACAGCTCATCCGGGTCTCCGGCGAGCAGTTCAAGAGACTGATGAAGGGTGTGCGTCATGGTCATTTTGGTGGCGAGATCTGAGCATGCCCGGGGCGGCGGATAATCATGGCTCACTGGGAGCATTTTCATCACCAGGCCGATATCGGTGTGAGGGGTTGCGCCGATTCCCTGGCATCTGCCTTCGAACAGGCAGCCCTTGGCATGACCGCGGTGATTACCGATCCGGATTCGGTTGCCGACAGCATAGCCATCCCGATTCACTGCCAGGCGCCGGACAGAGAGCTGCTGCTCTGCGACTGGCTCAACGCCCTGATCTACGAGATGGCCACCCGCAAGCTGTTGTTCCGCCGTTTCAGCGTTGCCTTGGATGGCAATGAACTGAATGCCACCGCCTGGGGAGAGACGATCGACCCGTTGCGGCACCAACCGGCGGTGGAGATCAAGGGTGCCACCTATACCGAGCTTCGTGTGGAACAGAAGCCCGACAGCAACTGGATTGCCCAGTGCGTTGTGGACGTATAGATGAGACACAAAACAACAGATAGGATCCCAAGACCGCTACAACGCGCTGAATTCGAGTGGGAGATCCCGGCATCCGGCAGCATGCGGGTTCCCGCCATCATTTATGCCAGCGCCGAACTCATCCATGATATGGATGACAAGGTGTTCGAGCAGGCGGCCAATGTAGCCAGGCTGCCGGGCATCGTCCATGCCGCCTATGCCATGCCGGACGCCCACTGGGGATACGGTTTCCCTATCGGCGGGGTGGCTGCGTTCGACGCGGATCAGGGGGGCGTGGTCTCCGCCGGTGGTGTCGGCTTCGATATCTCCTGCGGGGTGCGAACCCTGCACACCGGTCTGGGCCGGAATGCTATCGAAGGGGTCAAGGAGAGACTGGCCGACTCACTGTATCAAATGGTGCCGGCCGGTCTCGGCAGTACCGGCGACATCCGACTGCAGGAGCGGGAGATGGATGCCATGCTGAGCGGAGGCGCCCGGTGGGCGGTCAAACAGGGTTTCGGCCACAAGGATGATCTGCAGTACATCGAAGAGGCTGGCTGCATGAGCGGTGCCGACCCGGGGGCAGTCTCCAGCCAGGCAAAACGACGCCAGCGTGATGAGATGGGTACCCTCGGATCAGGCAACCACTATCTGGAAGTGCAGGAGATCACCGAGATATTCGAACCCACTGTGGCCGACGCCTTCGGCATCAAGCAGGGGGATATACTGGTCAGTATCCACTGTGGTTCCAGGGGACTGGGGCACCAGATCGGCACCGAGTTTCTCAAACTCATGGTTGTCACCGCCGGACAGCATGGCATCCATCTCCCCGACCGGGAACTGGCCTGTGCCCCCATCCATTCAAAGGTCGGCCGGGCCTACCTCGACGCCATGCGCGCCGGTATCAACTGCGCCCTGGCCAACCGCCAGATCATCACGCATCTCGCCCGCCGGGCATTTGAACGGATCCTGCCGCAGGCCGAACTGAGCCTGCTCTACGACGTATCCCACAACACCTGCAAGCTGGAACAGCATGTGATCGAGGGTCAATCGAGAGAACTTTACGTCCATCGGAAAGGGGCCACACGCTCGTTCGGCCCAGGTCATATGGAGCTCCCGGAATCATTGAGAAAAGCGGGCCATCCGGTGCTGATCGGTGGCTCCATGGGCACTGCCTCCTATATCCTCTGCGGCACCCGGGAGGCGGAGGAACGCTCCTTCAGCTCCGCCTGCCATGGAGCAGGCCGTGCCATGAGCCGACGTGCGGCCAGCAGGAAATGGCGTGGCCGTCAGGTCATCGATGACCTGGCAGATCTGGGCGTAGTGATCCGCAGCCCGTCGATGCGTGGCGTGGCTGAAGAGGCGCCTGGCGCCTACAAGGATGTTTCGGCGGTGGTCGAAGCCAGCCACCGGGCAGGCCTGGCCCGTAAGGTGGCGAAATTGAGACCGGTAATCTGTATCAAGGGATGAGATCTGGAACTTGGCGATGGAGCGAGCCTCAATCAGAGTTCCGGATTACAGGCGCTCAATCATTTCATTGTGGACATCCCGCACGGCCTCGCGTAGATCATCGATCCGATCAAACAATAGGCGGCTTGAGCGTTCCGCAAGGTTGGCCGTAAAGAATAGGTCGCTCCTTCGATTAATGCGCGGTGGTAGCGCATAGCGGCACAATCCCCGCCCCCCCGTGCGGTAGTTGTCAAGAAATATCAAGGCATTGAAACGCCTGCCATGTGAAATCTTGGCCAACTGGTGTGGTGCGC
This sequence comes from Sedimenticola sp., assembly GCA_030590525.1. GTDB lineage: Bacteria > Pseudomonadota > Gammaproteobacteria > Chromatiales > Chromatiaceae > JAUXBK01. Next base: position 2,871 of record JAUUYI010000160.1, read on the forward strand.
GACTTGAAACGGAAGGGTTAACGGGCAGAGAACTAAAGGAAAAATCGCAATCCATCAAGGAGTGTTGGCAATTTGACCATGAGATAGCCTTCAATAGTTCCGCTTGGCAAAAGCGAGCCCGCCGCTTCGCTCGCCTCATCCTTGAGCGGGAGCAGCTACGTTTGCTACGAGGGCAACCTGCAACCTGGGCCATTGAGCGAGTGGCTGGCCAAGACCCGTGGCGCCCAGGCCCTGCTTGATGCCCCCATTCTCTGTTGCACCATCGACCACCTGATACCCGCCACCGAGGGTATCCGTGGCGGTCGTCAGATCGCCCCCATGCTGCGCCTCATGAGTAGCGACCTGGTACTCGACGAACCAGATGACTTTGGCCTCGAAGATCTGCCCGCTCTCAGCCGCCTGGTGCACTGGGCCGGGCTACTGGGAAGCCGTGTTCTACTCTCTTCGGCAACCCTGCCACCAGCGCTGGTAGAGGGGCTTTTCGAAGCTTATTATGCAGGGCGAGGCAGTTATCGACAAAACCGCGGGATACCTGGCCAAACACCCGCCATCTGCACCGCCTGGTTTGACGAATATAGTGCTGCACCCGGCAATCACAAAACATTGAAGAGCTTCAAGAAGCAACACGACAACTGGGTTGAAAAGCGGGGGGATACTGAACCGCATCTTTAGTTCACTGCCGCACAGGCAGCTCAGAAATGTCCAAGTTTCCCCGGCCGATCGATCCCGTAGTTCACTGCCGCACAGGCAGCTCAGAAATACAATATTCCGCAGAAACTATCTTTCGAGGTGTTCACTGCCGCACAGGCAGCTTAGAAAACGATGGATTCGAGAATCCAATTGCAGGCCGCGTTCACTGCCGCTGTTGCTTCCAGCGGTATTTCGTCACGAACTTCTAAGATTTTCTCACCTCGATACTGGTGAGTTTTCCCAGACTGCGGCACCGTCAGAGAGCCGGTGCAAAAGTCCGACCCACAGCGGAAGTCCTTTAGAGGTGTCTCAAAGGTCCGAAAAACAGCGTAAGCAGACGCTCACTACCTGATCAGTGAACTGGAGCTTTCGGCCAGGAGCTGCCGATCAGACTGCTAGATCTGAATGACCGGTTGAATCCACAACTGAAAGCAGTCATTGCAATTGGCCTGACGAATGCGTGCTCACGACCCGAAGTGCACACAGGGTGCTTTTCGTTTTGTTCCTAATGGTCCATTCCCTACTTAGCTATGTATAGTCCTGCTAAATCGGAACCCGAAATTACGCAATATACAGAAACTACCTAGCACATTATCGGCCCATTCTGCTAAATCAATGTGACGAAGCTGAACCGCTATATCCAAGTTCCAATCATGATGCCCGGAATAGAGCCAGGCATCAGGGAAGGCTTGGGCAGTAGACATCCGAAAGCCTTTTCGTCTTGCCGCCGACCAGCGATCATTGGCAAGGTGATGAGTATCGTCTATCGTACCCTGGCCACGCATCCACACTATCATTAACTGATATCGTGCGTTATAAGGTCATCAGATAATCAAAAAATGCTCAAGCTGGAGGGAAAGAGAATGTTAAAGCGCTTTTTTAGTGTTGTTATTTTAGTGGTGGGGCTGGTGTTGGCGGGGGCGGTGGGGGCGGCTCCGCTCTGCACCCCGCAGACCCCGGTGGGTGGTAAATGTGAGATCGTCCTCGGTGATGTTCACTTAACCCAGACCTCTGTGGGCAAGGTCGCGGTGGCCTGCAAGCGGCTCTCCGTGGATCGGCAGGTGCAGGGCATTCTAAACGGGGCCACGCCCACCCCGGACAACGTGGCGGCGGCCTTGAACGAATATCTGGCTGCCAATGACAACCGAATATTGCCGCTGGTGATCGGTCCCAATAAGAAATTCTACACCACCGACCATCATCACCTGGGCACGGCGGTCTGGACCTACAAGGGCAATTATAATGACTATGACCATTCCAAGGTTCGTTTTCAGGCCCAGATCACGGTGGACTGGTCCAACACCGCGGACATTACCATGGACAACTTCTGGGAGAAAATGGCGGCCGCCAATCAGGCTTGGCCCTACGACAACAACGGCGACAAATTAACCGGCCGCTACACCTCGGAGGATGGCCCTTACCCCCAGAGTTTTGGCCAGACGAAAAACGACAAATACCGTTCGCTCTCCCGCTGGGTGCGAGAGAGCTGCCTCTACATTAAAGAGGGCAAGGAGCAGTGCAAAAAAATCGCCAATAAGCTTCAGATCACCCCTAACAAAGGGGATTTTGAGGAGTTTGTCTGGGCAAACTATCTGCGCAAGAACCTGCCTTGGCCCAAGGGTAAAGAAAATGAGATCGACAAGCTAAAGGAGATATATAAGAAAACGCCAGAGAAAATGGCATCGAAAGACGCCAAAGCGTTCTTGACGAATCTCCAGTATGATCCCAAAAAATATGGGTACAACAAAAAGGGCATGCACCTGAAGTTGGTCTTCGATGGTGGCTGTGAAGATCCGACCCATAAGATCATCGACAAATAACCCCTTGTGGATGGGGCGTAGAAAAGCCGGGGATGATCTCCCCGGCTTTTTTTTTACGGTAGCTGGCCAGGCGGTAGGCGCTTGTGCAAGGTCCCGCTGGTACAGTCCCAGTTGATGCCCCCGGCGGCTACGGCGAGGCTGAACAGCACCACATTTATCGCGCAGCAGAAATCAGATTCTTTAGGGGTTGTGGCCGAGGCCCCAGAGCAGAAGGTGGACCTCACGCCCGCTGCTGCGCATGCTAAGCTGATAGGAAACGCCACCACGCAAGGAAAGCGACCATGGCGCACTGGCCGGCTGGCACGGAAGC
>JAUUYI010000224.1 GCA_030590525.1 Sedimenticola sp.
CTTCATGAAATCCTTGATCGTCGCGCTATCCGCATCGAGCTGCGCGCAGCGGGTCTCCTTCTCCATCAATCCCTGGAGGGAGGGCGGAAACGGCGCCTCTATCCCGATCGCCCGCATCACCGCATCACCGAATTTGGCCGGGTGCGCCGTTGCCAGGCAGACGGCCCCGGGGATCTCCCGGGCTGCCCGGACACCGACGGCACTGTGGGGATCGAGGATGTAGCCGCTCTGCTCATAGGTCTCCCGGATCTGATCCATGGTCTCCTGCTCACTGACCGCCACTGCCTGAAACAGCTGGCTCACCTGGACCCGATCTGCTTCCGGTATCACGATCTGCCCCTCCCGGGCCATGTCATCCATCAGTGCCCGCAGTTTTTCCGGCTGCTCACCCACCAGATAGTAGAGATAGCGCTCAAAGTTGGAGGCGATCTGGATGTCCATCGAGGGGCTGATGGTGTGGTGCACCGAACGCGCCTCATAGACTCCGGTATTCACGAAACGACTGAGAATATCGTTACGGTTGGTGGCCAGCAGCAGTCTCTCCACCGGCAGTCCCATACGGCTGGCGACGTAACCGGCAAAGATGTCACCGAAATTACCGGTAGGAACAGAAAAGGTCACCTTGCGGCCGGCGTCACCACCGGTTACCCGTCCCCAGGCGTAGAAATAGTAGACCACCTGAGCCAGGATACGCGCCCAGTTGATGGAGTTCACCGCACCCAGGCTGTACGCCTGCTTGAACTCCAGGTCGTTGAACAACTCTTTTACGATGCGCTGACCATCGTCGAAGGTGCCCCGGATGGCAATATTGTGGACATTGGCATCCAGCACCGTGGTCATCTGCCGCTCCTGGATGGGAGAGACCCGCTTGCGGGGGTGCAGGATGAAGATATCGATCCGCTCCTGCCCACGCACGCCGTAGATAGCGGCGGAACCCGTGTCCCCGGAGGTGGCACCAAGGATATTGAGATGCCCACTGCTGCGCTCCAGCAGGAACTCGAACAGATTACCCAGAAACTGCAGCGCCACATCTTTGAAGGCGGCGGTAGGGCCATGAAACAGCTCCAGGATGTGGGACCCGCCCGCCTCCACTACCGGGGTGATCTCCGGATGGCTGAAGCTGGCATAGGAACGCTGCACCAGCGCCGAGAGTTCGTCCCGGGTCAGGTCGCCGGCCACATAGGGGAGCATCACCTCTACCGCCAGTTCCTGGAACGGCAATCCGCTCCATTGCTTCAGGGTTGCCGGTGCCACTTCGGGAAAGGATTCCGGCAGCAGTAACCCGCCATCGGTCGCCAACCCCATCATCACCGCCTGGGAAAAGCGGATGGGTTCTACACCACCCCGGGTACTGATATAACGCATCTTGGCCCACCTCTAAGAATTCAGCCGTACAGGATAAGGGGCGGAATTATAACAGCCTTGGGGGTTTGGAACGACCGAGGCGTAGCCACTTCCCCTGAGCGTGGATATGGCAGAGAATGGAGAGCGTAAAGCTACAGCCAATCCCTGAGTCAGAGAACAGTTGCCATGACCGATAACCTCGTCGACCCGCTCTCCAGCCTGGTCGAAAAAAAAGTTGTGGTGGTCTACACCCCCCGCAGGCAGCGAAACCGTTTTCCCGAAAACTGCGTGGAGGTAAAGGAGAACATCGCCGAAGCAATCGAGGCCGCCGACCCGGCAGCGCACCGTTATCCCGCCATCGTCTACGGGCCTTCCCGCTCTTCCGAGGGGGTTCGTCTCTATTACCTGGTGGAGTGGCTGGAGGATCGGTAATATTTTACCGTCCGGTAAACCTTGAATAACACGTTACTTCTCTAATAATCCGGGGCAAACGGGTAGGGTGGATCAAGGAGCGTAGCGACGGATCCACCAACGCGACCCAGCCTGGTGGATCCGCTCCGCTTGATCCACCCTACCTCATTAGAATGGCACCGCGTAAATCCCATCAACACACGATCAGCGGCGCTTTCTACCCCCCCGGAACCGTTTCTCCGGACGACGCCTCTCAGCGCCCGATGTTCTCGCTATAGCCTTGTCACGGCCATGACCCCGCCCCTTGGCGCCACTCCCCGCCGGCTGCCAGGCAGGCACCAGGTGATGCTTGCCGTTGCCGATCAGGTCGACCCGTCCCATGCGTTTCAACGCCTCCCGCAGTAACGGCCAGTTGTCCGGGTCGTGATAACGCAGAAATGCCTTATGCAGACGCCGCTGACGTAACCCCCGGACCACAGGGATCTGTTCTCCATTTCGATTCACCTTGCGCAGCGGATTGCGCCCGGTGTGGTACATGGCAGAGGCAATGGCCAGCGGGGTGGGAAGAAACGCCTGCACCTGGTCCGGCCGGAAGCCGTTGTGCTTCAGCCACAGGGCCAGATTCAGCATATCCCGGTCAGTGGTACCCGGGTGGGCGGCAATGAAGTAGGGAATCAGATACTGCTTCTTGCCCGCCTCCCGGGAAAACCGGTCGAACAGCTGCTTGAACCGATCGTAGCTGCCGATCCCCGGTTTCATCATCATCTCCAGGGGGCCCTGTTCCGTATGCTCCGGGGCGATCTTGAGGTATCCCCCCACATGGTGGGTGATCAGCTCTTTCAGATATTCCAGATCCCGGATCGCCAGGTCATAACGCAGCCCGGAGGCGATAAAGACGCGCTTCACTCCCTTGACACGGCGCGCCCGTCGGTAGAGCCGGGTCAAGGGGGCATGGTCGGTGGACATATGCCTGCAGATGTCGGGAAAGACACAGGAGAGCCGTCGGCAGGCTGACTCGATCTTCGGATCCTCACAGGCCAGGCGGTACATGTTGGCGGTGGGACCACCCAGATCGGAGATATTGCCGGCAAATCCAGGCACCGTATCCCGTACCGTCTCGATCTCCCGAATCACCGACTGCTCCGAACGGCTCTGGATGATGCGCCCCTCGTGCTCGGTGATGGAGCAGAAGGTGCAGCCGCCGAAGCAGCCACGCATGATCGGGATAGAGAAGCGGATCATCTCCCAGGCGGGATGCCGCGACTCACCGTAGGCCGGATGGGGCTGGCGGGTGTAGGGGAACTCATACAAACGGTCCAGCTCCCGGGTGGTCAGCGGGATCGGGGGCGGGTTGATCCATACCTCCCGCCGGCCGTGGCGCTGCACCAGCGCCCGGGCATTTCCCGGATTGGTCTCCAGATGGAACACCCGGGAAGCGTGGGCGTAAAGCACCGGATCCGCCACCACCTGTTCATAGGAGGGGAGCCGGACCACGCTTCGGGCGCGATCCATATGACGGGGGCGGCGATGAAACGCCACCACCCGGCCGGCATCCTGAGACGCTTTCATGGCACACGCCGGGGCCTCTGCATAGGGATCGGGCCGTGCTGCGATACCCCCTGGCTGGTCCACGGTGGTGGAGTCGATCTCCAGCCATTGCTGAGGAATCTGCTGGCGCATCAGGGCGGTGCCCCGGATATCGCTGATCTGCTGCAGCGACTCACCCGCGGCCAGCCGGTGAGCCAGTTCCACCACCGCCCGCTCCGCATTGCCGTACAGCAGCAGGTCCGCCTTGGCGTCCGGCAGGATGGAGCGGCGCACCTTGTCCGACCAATAGTCGTAGTGGGCGATACGCCGCAGGCTGGCCTCGATCCCGCCGATGACGACCGGCACCCCTTTGTATGCCTCCCGCGCCCGCTGGGTATAGACGATCACTGCCCGGTCCGGGCGCCGACCGCTCTCACCATCCGGGGTATAGGCATCATTGGAGCGGATGCGCCGGTCGGCCGTGTAGTGGTTGACCATGGAGTCCATGTTGCCGGCGGTGACGGCGAAGAAAAGATTGGGCCGCCCCAGGCGCCGGAAATCTGCCACCGCGGTCCAGGCGGGCTGGGCGATGATGCCGACACGGAACCCCTGTGCCTCCAGCAGCCGGCCGATGATGGCCATGCCGAAGCTGGGGTGGTCCACATAGGCATCTCCGGTGACGATGATGATGTCACAGCTGTCCCAGCCCAGCTCATCCATCTCCTCCCGGGACATGGGAAGCAGCGGCGCGGTACCGAACCGCGCCGCCCGGTAAGGACGATGAGAGAAGAGACCAACGGCGGTTCTGGTTCGGGTCATGGTTTTTTCTGCCTAAGTGCCAACGTCCGGTCGAGCGATTATTGCCGCGAATGGACACAAAAAACATTGACGACAAGACTAACCCGGGGCTAAAGGGGGCACTACCCTTTTTCCAGACGACTCTCCTTAGGGCTCGCGAAATAATAAGTCCCTGAATTTGGGGCGTCGAGGCGCCCGTCTGTCAAGGCGCGGAAACGCAGGAATATTCAGTATCTTTCAAGTTTTCGCAACGTGACCCACAGGGATGTGGGAAATGCCGGTTCCGTCAGGAACATGAACCGGCCC
>JAUUYI010000335.1 GCA_030590525.1 Sedimenticola sp.
AGGGAGTCAGTGAATGGCCGGGGGTGTTCCACGGCCCAGCCCTGGGCGAAGTCAATACCGAGGGCGGTGAGCCGCTGCAGGATGGCATCGTTCTCCACAAACTCGGCGATGGTCTGTATGCCGGCAACGTGGCCGATGGTGTTGATAGCCTCGACGATGGCGCTGTCCATCTCATCCTCCAGCATGGATTTGACGAAGGAGCCGTCGATCTTGATGAAATCCACTTCCAGGGACTTGAGGTAAGAGAAGGAACTCATGCCGGTGCCGAAATCGTCCAATGCCACTTTACAACCCTGCTCGCGCAGGGCTGTTATCAATCGCATGGCGCATTCGAGGTCTGTGATAGCAGCGGTCTCGGTGATCTCAAATCCCACGCAGCCGGATGGTATGCCATGGTCTTGTAACTGCTTGCGGATATAATCCATCAGGCCTTCGTCGCTGAGAGAGGTGGCAGAGAGATTGATGAAGAAGGACCCCCCGAGTGCCAGCGGCTGTCTGCATTGGAACTGTCCCTCCAGCTGTTGACAGGCATGTCGGATCACCCAGCGGTCGATCTCGGGCATAAGGTTGTAGCGTTCTGCAGCGGGGATGAAACGGTCCGGGGTGATGATCTCTCCCTTATCGCCCTGCATCCGTAACAATAGCTCACAGTGGGGGGTCGACCCCTGCAGGGGCTGGATGCGCTGACGGTAGAGCATCAGTTCGTTGTTCGCCATGGCCGCCTGCAGATACTGTATCCACTGCACCTCGCCCCGGCGCTGAGTCAGCTCTTTGTCATTCTCGGTATAGGCTTGCACCCGGTTGCCCCCCCGGTCTTTGGCTGCATAACAGGCCATGTCCGCCATGCTGAGCAGTTCTTCGGCGGATGCGTCTGCATACACACCCACCAGTCCGATACTGGCCCCCACCCTGAAGCTGCGTTCGCCCCAGATAAAGGGATGGTCGCGGATGAGTGATAGCAGGTTCTGTGCGATCTGTTCGGCCCTGTCCGGGGGGCAGTTCCTCAATAACAGACCGAACTCATCGCCTCCCAGTCGAGCCAGGGTGTCGGTTTCGCGGATACCCTGCTGTAGCCGCCGGGTGAGGCGTCGCAGTAGTTCGTCTCCTGCCAGGTGGCCACAGGAGTCATTCACCAGCTTGAACTGGTCCAGGTCCAGGTACAGCAAGGCATGAGTCACTCCGCCTGCGTGGGTGCTCTCCACCGCGGCATCCAGTCGGCGCTCAAACTCTGCACGGTTGACCAGGTCGGTCAGGCTGTCGTGATAGGCCATATGGTAGATCCTGGCCTCTGCCGCCTGATGGGCACGGCGAGTCGTCGCCTCTTGCATCTCTCTCCTGATGGCCGGCAGCAGCCGTGTGAGGTTGCCCTTCATGACATAGTCATGGGCGCCCGACTTCATGACATCCACTGCTACCTCCTCACCGATGCTGCCGGAAACCACGATGAAGGGGATGTTTCGATCATGTTTTCTGGCCAGCGTCAGGGCATCGTGAGAATCAAAGCCCGGCATGTTGTGGTCGGTAATGATGAGGTCCCACGCCTGTGCCTCGAGTGCGGCCTGCATCCCGGCTGCCGAGTCCACACGCCGCATCTCCGGGATATAGCCGCCTCGCCGGAGTTCGCGCGCAACCAGGAGGACGTCATCCTCCGAATCTTCGGCGATGAGCACCTTGATGGCAGGCGCCTCAATTCCGTCCATAGGGTGCCTCGTTCAATACCAGCCAGTAGAGCCCCAGCTGCCGCGCCGCTTCGAGGAACTGTTCGAAGTCTACCGGCTTGCGGACATAGCTGTTGACACCCAGTTCGTAGCTGCGAATGATGTCACGCTCTTCATTGGATGATGTGAGCATCACCACCGGTATGTGGCGGGTGAGCGGCTCGGCGCGCAGACGTTCCAGTACCTGTAGCCCATCCATCTTTGGCAGTTTCAGGTCCAGCAGGATCACCTGGGGCAGCTCACTGGTATTCCGGTCACTGTAAGCCCCTGAACCGAAGAGATAGTCCAGGGCCTCCTGGCCATCCCGGGCCACCACGATCTTGTTGGCCAGATTGTGTTTGTGCAGCGCTCGCAACGTGAGGGCCTCGTCGTCCGGGTTGTCTTCAACCAGCAATAGTGTTTTCTCACGCATTTTTTTCTCCACTTGCTGCGTTGCCTCTATCTAAGACTCTCCTGCAGGGCACAACGAAAAATAAAAGGTGGCACCTTTACCTTCTTCTGCTTCGGCCCAGATCCTGCCCCCGTGACGGTGGACGATGCGCTGTACCGTGGCCAGTCCTACACCACTGCCTGGAAAATCGCTGGTCCGGTGCAGTCGCTGGAAGGCGCCGAACAGTTTGTCCGCGTAGCGCATATCGAATCCTACCCCATTATCGCTGATATAGAACACCTCTGGATCATCCTTGCTGCGTTGAAGAGCAATATGGGGAGCAGTTTCCCTGCTGGTGAATTTCCAGGCGTTACCCAGCAGATTATCCAGCATCACCCGCAGCAGGCGGGGGTCACCCCGGACTCGCATATCCGGGTCCAGTCTCAATTCCAGCGGGTGACCGGGCTGGCCCGCCTGGAGTTCGTCGATGACGGATCGGGCAATCGCGGTCAGATCCACCGCCTCCATCTGCAGTTCAGAACGGCTCATGCGTGACAACAGCAGCAGGTCATCGATGAGTAACCCCATACGTTGCGCCCCATTGCGCACCCGTCGCAGGTAGTCGAGGGCTGCTTCGTCGAGCCGGTCGCCATAGTCCTCCGCCAGGGCCAGGC
>JAUUYI010000047.1 GCA_030590525.1 Sedimenticola sp.
GAATTGGACGCAGCTGGCTGGATTGCAATCCTCAATCCCGACAATAAGAATGCACCCAGCTCAACTGATCCCATATTCAGTGCGGCTGGTGCAGTGGATGGAACAGGCGTCATTGGCGTCTCAGTTGGAGCCGATGCTGGCGGCCTCCCTACGTTGATACTGGAAATACCCGCCTACAAAGAGCTCTCAGGAGAGATCGCAACTATCGATGTTGACAGTCAGGTAACTCGTAGCGGCAGCAGCAGCGCATGAGGGCAGGCGGGGCCTTCACGGGCCCCGCTGTTCAACCCCCCCCTGAGCCAAGAAATTCTGCTGGTTTCACCGCATATAACCCGTATAAAATAGCTTATGGCACTGGAATCCAAAGCACAGGAGCGCAAGCTGTTCTGGATCCTGTCCCTGCTCAGCCTGGCCTGGCTCCTCTCCCTCTTTTCCATACCGGCCATCTCCTACCTTGCCCGAAAGAGCGGCGGCAAGGTCTTCTCTTCGGTCTCTCCGGGAGACCTGATGACCCTGGGCTTCGGACTGGACGTCCTCTTCTTCCTGCTGGTCCTGGTCGGGCTGCACCTTCTGCTGGGCGTGGTCGCCTGGCTGGCCACCACCATCATTGAACGCCGTCACGCCCTGCGTCCCGACACCTACCTGCTGGCCGGCATTCTGATCTGGCTGGGCAGCGTGCTCTGGTTCACCATCACTAACGGGCTCGCCTACGAGCGTTCCACTCACAGCCAGCAGATCAATAACCTGTTGAGCCCCGAGACCGGCGCCTGGACCCTTTTGGCCCTGGGTGTGGTACTGGGTGCGTTCTACCTTTATGCCCTGTCGTTGATGGCCCGACAACTGATGCGCCAGCTTTGCTGGCTGCAATCCCGAAAAAACGCGCTGCTCATGACCGGCGTCGTGGCCGTCGCCTTCTGGGGCTGGTCCCACGCCTCGCTGCAGCGCCACGACGGTGTACGCCAGGACGAGCGGCCTAATATCATCCTCATCGGGGTGGATTCCCTGCGCCCCGACCAGACCGGCGCCTTTGGGGCAACCAGCGGGCTGACCCCGGCAATCGATCGTTTTCTCGAAAAGGCCGCCATCTTCCCGGACACCACCACCCCGCTGGCCCGCACCTTCCCGGCCTGGATCAGCATCCTCACCGGCAAACACCCGAAGCACTCGGGGGCACGTTACAACCTGATCAACCCCGCCCGCCTGGCGCAGAATGAGTACCTGGCCGAACGCCTGCAACAGGCCGGCTACCAGACCATGATCGCCATGGATGAACGGCGCTTCGCCAACATCGGCGAACGCTACGGCTTCGAACTGCAGGCGGGCCCGAAGATGGGCGCCGGGGAGTTCATCCTGGCCAGCATCAACGACACCCCCCTCTCCAATTTCTTCCTGGGCACCGCCTGGGAGGCCACCCTGTTCCCCTACAATCAGGTCAACCGGGGTGTTACCAAGCTATATAAACCGGACCAGTTCACGGACCAGATCGAATCCATCCTGCAGAACCGGCTCAGCGGGGCACCCCTGTTTCTGGTCAGCCACTTCTGCCTGCCCCACTGGCCCTATACCTGGGCCGAGCCGATGGCCCCGGACAGAGACCTGGACACACCCGTCACGGCTAAAACCCGGAGGCTGGCGATTTATCAAAGAGCGGTAAGAGAGAGCGACCGACAGTTCAAACGACTGATGCGATCCCTCGAGGCCCGGGGCCTGCTGGAGAACGCCATCGTGATGTTGCTCTCCGACCATGGGGAGTCCCACGGCGAGGGCGCAGTCACCGATCGAGCGGCAACCAGATCGGGAATGCCCGCTACCGGGCTCTCGCACAACCCTTTGCTATACCGTCCGGAGTGGGGGCACGGCACCAATATCCTGCAGCCGGAACAGACCCGGGTGCTGCTGGCCATGCGGCGCTACGGCGGGCCCCCGTTCCATCAGGGGCAACTCCCCCAACACGCATCTCTGATCGACCTGGCGCCGACCCTCTACGACCTGCTCGGGATTGCACCGGAAACCGCGGCCTTCGATGGGATCTCGCTGGCGGCCTGGCTGGACGCCGGAGCCCGCCCGCCCCCCCCTGTCGAACGCTTCATCTTCCAGGAGTCCGGGTTTTCCATACCCGCCATCCGCAGCGTCAGCCCCAGGCTGGAAGAGCTGATGAAGCAGGGGTTGAGATACTACGCCATCAACCCGCAGAGCGGCCTGCTGGAGGTGAAGGAGGATGCCCACGCGATTATTCTGCAGGGCAAACAGCGGGGGGTCTCCTGGGGTGACTGGCTGCTGATGAGCACCGTCAGTAAGATGCATGGGGTACCGGACAGGATCACGCTGATCAACCAGCGCACCCGGGAGGCGGCCGAGGGGCTTGCGTCGGCGCTGGCAACAACTGCCCCCGTCGAGCGGATGCTGGCCGCTCTCTCTCAATTCTACGGTGATGAGGTCGACCTGGAGTGGACAACAAACCAGGGAAAAGAGAAACAGATCACCCTCAAATGACCGGAATTCGTTATAATCGCGAGATTACTATACTGTTGGGCACGCTTCATCCAGGCCGCTGGCACCCATTTCAACGCACGGGCTGTGGTGATCTGCCAGACAGATTCGGAGGTTAACTACTATGATTAGAGCATCCGACATGAATATTGATGGCAGACATTCGGGCTTTACCCTGGTCGAGGTGATGATCGTCGTCGCGATTCTCAGCATTCTCGGCGCCATTGCTATTCCCGCATACAATGGGTATCTGTATGAGTCCAAGCTGGCGACGGCCAGGGCAAACGTCGAGCCGTTGCGGCTGGCGCTGGAGAGTCACTGGCTGGACAACGGGAGCTACGCGGATTTCGATGGCCTGGTGTGGGATCCGAGCGGCGCCCAGACACTGGATGCAGACCCGACCAACTGGCACCCATCGGGTGATGAGGGTCAGTACAAGTATACTGTGGATGCCGACGCCGACAACTGGGGAGTCCTGGTGGAAAATGTCAACGATGGCAGGGCCTGGGCCCGGGTGGAAAAAGGCGGTAGCGGCAACATGACCAGTTGTTATGGAGACACGGATGGCGCCACTACCAATGCATGCCCCGGCGGGGGTTCCGGCGGCTCCTGATTCGGGTTCTCATCCGGTGAAACGAGGTTCAGGGTTGCGCCACCCGCCAGAAAAAATGTCGGGCACAAAAACCGTGCCCGACCTACTTGGCTGGCCACAGACACCCCCGTTGGGAGTACCCCGACACCGAAATCTTATACAAGATGACGAAGAATTTTCCTATAGGAGCAGGCTTGCCCTGCCCTTTACCCACATCTCGGTATAAAAAAATGTCTCACACGGAGGCACGGAGAAAATAAACAAAAACAGGGAGTAGGTCGGGCATGCCGTTTATGCCCGACGTCATCCCCCAAAGCGACCCGCCAGAAAAAATGTCGGGCACAAAAACCGTGCCCGACCTACTTGGCTGCCATAGCATTTCGCGGGCAAGCCCGCTCCCACGCCCCTTCTCCGGTCTGAAGCTGGTACCCCAGGCGGGGCGAGCCGGCTTAAACCATTCGATTCAGATAGACGACCCCCCTGCGCACTTTCGAGTTCAAACCTGACTCTTATGGTAGGCTAATATCTCAGCAGACTGATATTCCTGTTATCATTGGCTGAGAAATAAAGATCTGCCCTGCAACTGCCGCTATAGTTTGACAGTCAACGGCAAAACCCAAACCTCACTCACCTGAACGTGCAGATGGCGACAGCGAAAAACAACGTAGTCAATCTCAGCGGCCTTGCCCGCCGCCTCGTCTTCGACAGCCTGCTGACAGAAGAGCAGGCTACCGAAGCACTGCAGGCATCGTTGAAAAAACGGGTGCCCTATGTCGTCCACCTCGTGGAACAGAAGATACTGGGCAGCAAAGAGATCGCGGCCGCGGCCAGCCAGGAGTTCGGGGTTCCCCTGTTCGACCTGGATGCCTTCGATCTGGCCGATGTGCCGGTCGCCCTGGTGGAAGAGAAGCTGATCCGCGCCCACCACGCCCTGCCCCTGATCAAACGGGGCAAACGCCTGTTTCTGGCAGTATCGGATCCCACCAATCTGCGGGGCCTGGATGAGATCAAGTTTCATACGGGCCTCACCACAGAGGCGGTGGTGGTGGAAGAGACCAAGCTCGCCAAGGGGATTGAGAAGGCCCTCGAGTCGGCCACCAGCACCAGCATGTCCGAGCTGCTGGACGACGACCTGGATGACCTGGACATCACCGTCGAAGAGGATGATCAGGGCACGGACGAGGAGGACATGGATATCGGAGACGCACCCGTGGTGCGCTTCGTCAAAAAGGTGCTGCTGGACGCTATCAACAGGGGTGCCTCGGATATCCACTTCGAGCCCTATGAAAAGACCTTCCGGGTGCGGTTCCGGCAGGATGGGATGCTGCACGAAATCGCATCCCCCCCGGTCAATATCGCCAACCGCCTCACTTCCCGGGTCAAGGTGATGTCGCGTATGAATATCGCCGAGCGGCGGGTACCCCAGGATGGCCGCATTAAGATGGTGCTCTCCCGCAACCGCGCCATCGACTTCCGGGTCAACACCTGCCCCACCCTTTACGGGGAGAAAATCGTCCTGCGTATACTCGACCCGACCAGCGCCCAGGTCGGCATCGAGAAGCTCGGGTTCGAGCCGGAACAGCAGGAAGCGTTCATGACTGCGATCAAGAAACCCTACGGCATGATCCTGGTCACCGGGCCGACCGGCAGCGGCAAGACCGTCACCCTCTATACCGGACTCAACCTGCTCAACCAGCCGGACGTGAACATCTCGACGGTGGAAGACCCGGTGGAGATCCAGGTGACGGGCATCAACCAGGTCAGCATGAACCTGAAGACCGGGCTCACCTTTGCCGAGGCATTGCGGGCCTTTCTGCGACAGGACCCCGACATCATCATGGTGGGTGAGATCCGAGACCTGGAGACAGCCGAGATTGCCGTAAAGGCGGCTCAGACCGGCCACCTGGTGCTCTCCACCCTGCACACCAACGACGCCCCCCAGACCCTGACCCGACTGGCCAACATGGGGATCCCCCCGTTCAATATCGCCTCCTCGGTGCTGCTGATCATGGCCCAGCGGCTGGCACGCTGCCTCTGCCCCAACTGCAAAGCACCGGACAAGCTGCCGCGGGAGGCGCTGCTGGAAGAGGGTTTTCAGGAACAGGATCTGGACACGCTCGAAATCTACAAGCCGGTCGGGTGCGATCTCTGCACCCGGGGCTACAAAGGCCGGGTCGGCATCTTCCAGGTGATGCCGATCTCTGAAGCGATGGGGCGCATCATCATGGAGGGGGGCAACTCCCTGCAACTGGCCGACCAGTCCGTCAAAGAGGGGATCGCCACCCTGCGCCAGTCCGGGCTGAAAAAGGTCCAGGCCGGTGTCACCAGCCTTGAAGAGATCAACCGCGTTACCAAGGAATAAGCACTATGGCCGCAGCCGCATCACAAGCAAACAAGGCGCATGTCTTTATCTGGGAGGGTGCCGACCGCAAAGGTAAGCGGCTCAAGGGCGAGAGCCGGGCCGCCAGCATCGCGCTGGTTCGGGCCGACCTGCGCCGACAGGGCATCAACCCGCTGAAGGTAAAAAAGAAATCCACCCTGTTTGGCAAGCGTAAAAAGAAGATCACCACCAAGGACATCGCCATCTTCAGCCGCCAGCTGGCCACCATGATGTCTGCCGGCGTGCCCCTGGTGCAGGCCTTCGATATCGTCGGACGGGGCCACGAAAACCCCGCCATGCAGGATCTGATCCTCGCGATCAAGGCGGACGTAGAGGGGGGAACCGCCCTGGCGGAAGCGCTGAAGAAACACCCTTTCTACTTCGATGACCTGTTCTGTAGCCTGGTCTACGCCGGCGAGCAGGCGGGTGTGCTGGAGGAGTTGCTGCACAAGATCGCCACCTACAAAGAGAAGACCGAATCCCTGAAAGGCAAGATCAAAAAGGCGCTGTTCTACCCGGTAGCGGTAGTCGTCGTCGCCTTCCTGGTCACCGCCATCATCATGATCTTCGTCATTCCCCAGTTCCAGGCCCTGTTTTCCAGTTTCGGCTCGGACCTGCCCGCCTTCACCAAGCTGGTGGTGGCCATGTCGGAATGGATGCAGAAGTGGTGGTGGGCGATGGTGATCGGCATCGTCGGCGGCGTGATTGCCGTTGGCAACATCTGGAAACGCTCGCGCAAGTTCAGGCATGCGGTGGACAAGGTCCTGCTGAAGACGCCGATCATCGGCTCCATCGTCAACAAGGCCGCCATTGCCCGTTTCGCCCGTACCCTGGCCACCATGTTCGCCGCCGGTGTACCCCTGGTGGAGGCGATGGAGTCGGTGGCCGGTGCCACCGGTAACGTGGTCTACGGTGAGGCGGTGTTGCAGATGCGGGAAGACATCGCCACCGGGCAGTCCCTGCAGTTGGCAATGAAGCAGCAGAACCTGTTTCCCCACATGGTGGTGCAGATGGTATCCATCGGCGAAGAGTCAGGCTCCATCGACTCGATGCTGTCGAAGGTAGCGGATTTCTACGAGGAGGAGGTGGACAATGCGGTCGACGCCCTCAGCAGTCTGCTGGAACCCCTGATCATGGTGATCCTCGGCACCCTGATCGGCGGCCTGGTGATCGCCATGTACCTGCCGATCTTCCAGATGGGCTCGGCGGTGATGGGTAAATAACAGGCCGGAATAAACGCAACCTCTCATTACCCCGGGGCAAACGGGTAGGGTGGATCAAGGAGCGCAGCGACGGATCCACCAACACTCCGTAGCTCTTCCCTTGATCAAGTGGGTAGATTACCGTTGTAGGGCCGAATTCATTCGGCCGTTTCGGTGGTCGAATAAATTCGACCCTACAGGCTTGCGGCTTCGTCCATTTCAAAGAACCGTTTCGGCCAGGAAGCTGTTTTAAAGGTTTTCTTTGCGCCTTTGCGCCTTCGCGCGAGAACGTTTTTCAAGGAACAGTGACAGCCGATGCTCCGTGTGTCGTTCGATGGCTCAGCCCCTCGTTGTGGGCACCCAACCAGGCAGCAATCTTTTCAATGTTTTCCTTTGCGCCTTTGCGTCTTTGCGTGAGAAATGTTTTTGCCTGAGGAACTGCGACCAATGATGACGACATGGCACTGATCGAGTTTCTGCAGCAGCACAGCGGTGTTTTCCTGCTCTTCTCCACCCTGCTCGGGCTGGTGGTGGGGAGTTTTCTCAACGTCGTCGCCTATCGCCTGCCGATCATGATGGAGCGGGAGTGGCAATCTCAGTGCCGCGAACTCCTGGAGATCGAGGATAAACGGGAGGAACAGCAGCAAGAGCAGTTCAACCTCTCCATGCCCCGCTCCCGCTGCCCCGGCTGCGGGCACCCCATCAGCGCCCTGGAGAACATCCCGGTCATCAGCTATCTCTTCCTGCGTGGCCGCTGTTCCGCCTGTGGCATCCGGATCTCCCCCCGTTACCCGATTGTGGAGGCGGTCACCGGCCTGCTCTCCCTGGCTATCGCCTGGCACTTCGGCGTCAGCTGGCAGACGGCGGCCGCCCTGCCCCTGACCTGGGCCCTGATTGCACTCAGTCTGATCGACTTCGACCACAAACTACTGCCCGATACCATCGTACTACCCGGTATCTGGGCCGGCCTGCTGCTCAGCCTCTTCTCTCTGTTCACCGATGCCCACTCGTCCATCATCGGCGCAGTGGCCGGTTACCTCTCTCTCTGGGGCGTGTTCCATCTGTTCCGGCTGATCACCGGCAAGCAGGGTATGGGCTATGGTGATTTCAAGCTGCTGGCCCTGTTTGGCGCCTGGCTCGGCTGGCAGCAGCTGTTGCTGATCGTTCTCCTCTCATCGCTGGTCGGTGCCCTGGTCGGTATCGCCCTGATACTCTTCCTCGGCCGCGACCGCAGCATCCCTATCCCATTCGGTCCCTATCTGGCCAGCGCCGGCTGGATCAGCCTGCTGTGGGGTGACTCACTGATCCAACTCTACTTGAGCTGGTCTGGTCTTTCTTAGCCATGCTGACAGTCGGGCTGACCGGGGGGATCGGCTGCGGTAAATCCCGGGTGAGCGAGCTGTTTCGACAGATGGACGTGCCGGTGATCGATGCCGACCGTGTCGCCCGGGAGATGGTGGAGCCCGGCCAGCCGGCACTGGCGGAGATCCGGCAGCGGTTCGGAGAGGGTATACTGCTATCGACCGGGAAACTGGATCGCAGGCAGTTGCGGGCCATCGTGTTCCGGGATCCCCAGGCGCGCCACGATCTGGAGCGAATACTCCACCCCCGGATCCTGGCACAGATGCAGGAGAAACTGGCCAGCCTCGATACCCGCTATGCCATTCTATCGATCCCCCTGCTGCTCGAGACCGGTCGACAGGGGGTGGACCGGGTATTAGTCATCGATTGCCCACCCGAACTCCAGGTCAAGCGGGTCTGCGCCCGCGACCAGATCACCCCGAAGCAGGTGCGAAAGATCATGGCGACCCAGGTCGACCGCCAGACCCGGCTGGCCGCCGCCGATGACCTGATCGACAATACCGGGCCACCGGAGGCACTGGAGCCGCAGATACGGGCACTGCATACGCGGTATTCAACGCGTTCTTCGAGGCCATGAAGGAAGGTATCTCCCGCAGCATAAATGGCAAACGGGAATGGCCGCTTTATTCTTCTCCGCGCCTCCGTGTGAAACAATTCTTTCGTGTCGATCATCAATGCCGGATGCGCTTCGCTTATCCAGCCTACAACTTACTCCTGCTCTTCTGTCTTCTGTCTTCTGAAAATCTGCATTTCCCTTTCGGGGCAAATTATAAGAAAATGGGGTTCCGTGCCTGCCACTCGAACGTACAACCTATGGCGCCCTAAACACAATGTCATCCACCCTGGACATGGTCATCTACGAACATCCGTTGAATGAAAAGACGCGTACCCTCCTGCGCCTGGAACACCTGTTCCAGCAGGTGGGCCACCATCTGCCGATTGCAGATGTCTGGAGCAGCCGGGCAACCATCGACGGACTACTGGACATGGTCAGCATATTTTCCCGGGCTGAGATCAAGGCGGACCTGATCAAGGAACTGGATCGCCACCAGGAGAAGCTGGCCCGCATCCGGCAGACACCGGGCCTCGATACTGAGCGACTGGACCAGATCGTAGAACAGCTGAAGCAGGCAAACCAGCGTCTCTACGATATCAACGGTCAAATCGGCCAGGCTCTGCGCAAGAATGAATTCCTGAAGACCATACTGCAGCGAAAAAGCATACCGGGCGGCAGCTGTGCTTTTGACCTTTCAGAATACCACTACTGGCTGGAACTCCCCTACGAGGCGAGACGGAAACAGCTGCAGGCGTGGCTGCAGACCCTGGAGCCGATACACGCGGCGATCGCTCTGATTCTCTCCCTGGTTCGCAGCAGCACCGATCCAACCAGCGAACAGGCAAAGTCTGGATTCTTTCAGCACAGCCTGGACCCCCAGACCCCGGCCCAGATGATCCGCGTGGGCCTGCCACGAGATTTGAATCTGTTCGCTGAGATCAGCGGTGGCAAGCACCGGTTCACTATCCGTTTCCTGAAGCCATCCTGCGACGAGCGCCCGACGCGGGCCCAGCAAGACGTCGTCTTCTCGCTGCACACCTGTATTCTCTGACCGATGTCAGAGAAACGGATAACTGCCCACTGCCCCACCTGCCAGACCTCCTTCGTCTGGAACAGCCTCTCCCCATGGCGCCCTTTCTGCAGTGAACGCTGCCGCCTGATCGATCTAGGTGAATGGCTGGGCGAGGGCCACCGGCTCTCCGAGCCACTGGAGGGTGAGCCGTTTTTACCGATGGATGAAGATCCAGGCAAAACATAGAAAAACAAAAGCATAAAACACGTTCTCGCGCAAAGGCGCAAAGAAAACCTTTAACAACTGCTTCCTGGCCGCGTTCCAACTGTCAGCAGAAATGTAGGGTCAAATTTATTCGACCATCGAATTGGCCGAATGAATTCGGCCCTACAACGGTGCTTCGCAGTGGGCGAGGCCGCAGAGCCCGTAGGGTCGAATTTATTCGACCACCGAATCGGCCGAATGAATTCGGCCCTACAACGGTGC
>JAUUYI010000098.1 GCA_030590525.1 Sedimenticola sp.
GCATTGGCCCTCCTCCACCCTGAACCGAGCGGATTTTGATGGGCACGCTGCGCTTTGCCCATCCTACGTAAGCATTTCCCAAAGCTAGCCGCCAGAAAAAATGTCGGGCACAAAAACCGTGCCCGACATTTTTTCTGAATAGCGACCAACGCCGCTACGCGGCCACAAATCAGAGAATAACAAAATCAAGCAGTTACGATTATGTTATTCAAGAGTTACTCAGCGTGAATCATTTTCCGGCGGGCTCCCAGTACCAGATAGAAGGCTGGGACTACGAACAGGGTGAACAGGGTGCCAATGCCGAGTCCGCTTGCCACCACCAGACCGATGTCGAAGCGGCTGACTGCGCCCGGTCCGGTGGCACTCAGCAGGGGAATCATCGCCATGATCATGGATACGGTGGTCATCAGAATGGGCCGCAGGCGAATGCTGGCGGCACGCTCCACAGCCTCTCTCTTTTCTGCGCCTTCACGAATCTGCAGTTGATTGGCAAACTCGACGATCAGAATACCGTTTTTCGCGATCAATCCGATGAGGGTGATGAGCCCCACCTGGGTATAGATATTGACCGAGGCAAAACCCAGCATCAGGAACGCGAGCGCGCTGGCCAGTGAGAGGGGGACGGAGACCAGGATGATGAGCGGATCACGCCAGCTTTCGAACTGGGCCGCCAGGACCAGATAGATAACCAGCAGTGACATGAAAAAGGTGGTTACCAGTGCGCTGCCCTGCTGGGCGTACTGGCGTGAACTCCCGGTGTAGTCCCAGCCAAAGCCGCGGGGGAAGCTCTCTTTCGCCTGTTGCTCCAGGTAGCTCATGGCATCCCCCAGCGCGACACCTGGAACCATCAGCCCCTGGATAGTGAGGCTGTTCAGTTGCTGAAACTGAGTGCGCTTGCTGGGCTCCACGCTGGTTTCGATCTGCACCAGTGATGACAGCGGCACCTGATCACCCGAAGCCGTGCGCAGGTAGTACGCTTCGATCACGCGGGTATCGAGCCGAAACCGGTCCCCGACCTGTGGAATAACTTTGTAGCTGCGCCCCATCAGGCTGAACCGGTTGACATAGCTGTCACCGAGCAGGGTGGCCAGGTTGTGCCCGATTTCCTGCATGGAGATGCCTAGATCTGCAGCCCGGTCCCGGTCGATGGCCAGGGTGATCCTGGGGCGGGTGAGCTTTATATCCTTCTGCAGAAAAGCAAAGCGTCCACTCTGCATGGCACGTTCGATCAACTGGTCTGCGATCTGATCGAGCTGCCCATAGTCTGCATCCGAGACGATGACGAACTGCAATGGCAGTCCGCCTCCCGTTCCCGGCAGGCTGGGGCGAGGGAACATGGCGGTCTGAAATCCGGCGACCTGGCTGACCTTGCCCTGCAGCTCTGGCTGGATCGCCATCTGGGAGCGTTGCCGCTGTGACGGTGGTGGCATCTTGAATCCGCCAAAGACCACACTGTCATCGCCGCCAAAACCGAGGATCAGGAAACTTTCGCCGTACTCAGGGGTGGTTTCAAAATGCTCGATCAGCTCCCGTGTATAAGCCTCGTTATATTTGAGGGTTGCAGTCTGTGGGCCTGTGGCCATGAAAAACAGGATGCTCTGATCCTCGGTGGGTGCCAGTTCACTCTTCGACATCACGAACATGAAGTAGAGGCTGATCAGCACCACGGCCGCGAACAGCACGATCAGAGACGGGTACTCCAGCACCCTGTGCAGCAGCCTGCGATAACTGGTCGACAGCTTGCTGAAGAGCTGTTCCACGCGCTGTTCAAAACGCCCGGGCAGTCCGGCGGGTTTTAATATCTTTGAGCTGAGCATGGGTGCGAGGGTCAGGGCGACGATCCCGGAGATGAGCACTGCTGCGGCCAGAGAAAAGGCAAATTCAGTAAACAGGGTTCCGACCAGTCCCTCCATGAAACCGATCGGTGCATAGACCGCGATCAGCGTGGTCGTCATGGCAATCACCGGCAACCCGAGCTCACGGGCCCCATCGATCGCTGCCTGATATCGGGATTTTCCCATCGCGATATGGCGATGTACGTTTTCCACGATGACGATGGCATCGTCCACAACCAGACCAATTGCCAGTACCATCGCAAGCAGGGTGAGCAGATTGAGCGAAAAGCCCATGGTCAACATCAGAAAGACGGCGCCAATCAGCGAAAGGGGGACCGTCACGGCCGGAATTACGGCGGCACGCAGGGAGCCCAGCGAGAGGTAGATCACCAACAGTACAATGGCCACTGCTTCCAGCAGGGTACGCACCACCTCACCGATAGAGTCGGCAATGAATTCACTGGCATCATAAGGCAGAACGCCATGGAGCCCGGCGGGCAGGTCCGCCTTTATCTCTTTGAAGGCATCGTGTACCCGCCGGGCCACGTCCAGGGGGTTTGCCCCCGGCGCCTGCTCGATAGCCATGAAGATGGCTATCTTGCCTCGGTACCAGTTGGTCGAGTCGTACTCCTCTGCTCCCAGTTCGGTATCCGCGATGTCGCTCAGGCGTACCAATGTGCCGTTGCGGTTACTTACCACCAGTCTTCTGAAATCCTGCTCACGCGACACATCGGTGGTCGTGCTCAGGTCGATGGCCACATAGTCGCCTCTGATCTGGCCGATGCCTGCCAGGTAATTATTGCGGCGGAGCACGCTGGCCACGTCATCTCCGGTCACTCCCAGTGCGGCCATACGTCTGGGGTCCAGCCAGATGCGCATGGCAAAGGTTTTGTTGCCCAGCAATGCGGCCTTGCCCACTCCCTGTAGCGCCTGCAATTTCGGTTGCACCACCCGCAGCAGGTAGTCAGTAATCTGAGCCGGCTTCATCGCATCGCTGTAGAAGGCCATGTACATGAGCGCGGTGCGATCACCGGTCTGGGAGCTGATGACAGGGTCTTCGGCCTCTGCAGGCAGTACATTGCGCTGACTTGAGACCTTGGCCTGGATCTCCGCTACAGCGGCATTGGAGTCGAAATTAAGGCGCATATGGGCTTCGATAACAGAGGCGCCAGGGCGGCTGACAGAGGAGAGGTAATCGATGCCGTCTGCTTCAGCGATCGCCTGTTGCAGAGGGGTGGTGATGAAGCCCTTCACCAGTTCGCTGCTGGCGCCGGGATAGGCGGTGGTGACCGTCACGACCGTATCCAGGGTTTCGGGATATTGGCGCACTTCGAGCAGGGTGAGGGCACGCAGCCCAAGTATCAGTATCAGCAGGCTGATCACACTGGCCAGCACCGGGCGGCCTACGAACAAGTCGGTAAACTTCACTGGCTGACTCGCCTTTCTCCAGGGGCTGGTTTTTCATCCAGGATTACCGATATGCCGTTGCGTAGCTTGACCTGGCCGGCACTGACCACCCGGTCACCGGCTTCCAGGCCCTGTGTGATCTCCACCCGTCCCTGGCGTGTCTCTCCGGTGAGTATCTGCCTGCGCTGCACGACATTACCCCCTTCACCGGGTAGTACCAGGAAAACCGAACTGCCATAGGGGTTATAGGTGATCGCCGTATCCAGCAGGGTCAGTACCGTGCGGGGACGGGACAACAGGACCCGTATTCCAGCGAACATGCCCGGGCGCAGCCGGTGCGACGGATTGTCCATAGTGGCGCGGACCTTCAGGGTACGGGTGCCCTTGTCGACACCTGGGTCGAAGGCGGTGATTTTGCCGGTGAATCGCTCTTCGGGGTAGGCCTGCACCTCCAGTTCAACTGTCTGACCCGGTTTCAGGTCGGAGAGCCTGCGCTCCGGGACCGAGAAATCCATATGGATCGGGTCCAAAGATTGCAGTGGTACTATGGCGGAACCCTCCGGAAGATACTGACCGATATCGACCTTGCGGATACCCAGTATTCCAGTGAAAGGCGCATGGATCTTTTTCTTGTCGATCAATGCACGTTTGGCAATCACTGCCGCCTTGGCTTCATCCAGCAGGGCCATGGTCTCGTCATATCTCGATATCGAGATGGATTTACTGCCGAGCAGTTTGGAAAGACGGTTGAAGTTGAGTTGCGCCAGCCGCTGTGAAGCCAGCAGGCCATCGAGTTCTGGCTTGTCCGCTGCGGTATCCAGCTCGATCAGCAACTGCCCCTGGGTTGCGGGTTCACCCGATTTGAAATGGATTGCAGTAATCTTACCGGCAACCTCATTACTGACGTCGATGCCAGCAACCGCAATCAGACTGCCGACCGCCGAAAGATAGGGCTGCCATTGCATCTGCCTGACCGTGGTTACCGCAACGACGGGGGGAGGCGGGAGGGTGCGCTCCAGAGTCGCCTGCCGGATCTGCTGATACTTCCAGCCAAACAGTCCACCGAAGATCAGGGTTATGATGAGCAGAAGGAGAAACAGGCGTTTGATCATGATCACTCTTTAGGATTCATACCTTGCCGTATTCTACGCTTCCTGGAGATGAATTCTGGAGTTTAGGGCTCGCGAAATAATGATTTGTCCGATAATGCGCAGGATATCAGCTCAGATTCAAGATGCAGATGAAGGCGGTCGCTCTTAATACTTCCCTGTATCCGCGACACTTGTACATCCCGTACGGCGCATATCATCGATTATGTAGCTGAATCTGCAACGCAGAAGCTGAGCTTAGAGACAAGCAGGATTGGATAAATCATTTTTTTCGAGGCCCTTATGCGCAGGATCAATTAAATATAGCCGCATCTCCCTGGATGGCGGGTCCACTGCTATTCTTAAGTATGGAGCATGTGCGGCGAGGTCAATGCTGAAAAGGGGAGAGTGAGATGCTGGAAATCAGGCATAGAGAGACAGGGGATATTCTGGAGAGTGTCGACGCCGATACCCTGAAGGGGGCGGATTTGCGTGACATGAGGCTGGAAGGGGCAGATCTCTCCCGGCAGGATCTCTCTGGTGCACAACTGCAGCACACCGACCTGGTAGGGGCTGATCTGAGTGGATGCAATCTCAAGAGTGCCCATCTTGCCGGGGCCCATCTGAATGGGGCCGATCTCCGCGGTGCTGATCTGACCGAAGTCCGGGCCGGGGCGGAGAAGTCTGCCCTGGCAGCGATGATGACGGGCTGCAACCTGGAGGGTGCCATGCTGGACCGGGCCGACCTCAGGTGCGTGGAGTTGAGAAGCGGCAATCTGCACAAGGCCTCGCTCAACCATGCAGACCTGCGGAATGCGGATCTGTCTGGTTCGAATCTGTCGGAAGTGACTGCCAGAAATGCCCTTTTCATCGATACCAATCTGCGCGGGGCGGATATGCGTGGGGCGAATCTCTGTGACAGCCATCTGAACGAGGCCAATATGATCAAGGCCAACCTCAGTGGTGCGCGTCTGGAGAGCTACACCCCCGGAGGCTTCACCGTGATCAATCTGGCTAATATGGAAGGGGCCGACCTCAAAGGTGCGAAGATGTGCAACATATTGGCAGAGGAGACAAACCTGAAGCATGCCAATCTGACGAATGTGGACCTGACCCATGCCAATATGGGTGGCGCAATACTCAGAAGTGCCAACGTGGCAGGGGCCGATTTTGATGGTGTGGAACTGGCCACCGTTACCATGGAGTTCGCCAATTTCTCCAAGGCTCTGAACGCGAAGATCCCTCCCTACAAGGTCAATTTGCGTTAGTGATCCGGGTCAATGCCTTATGGAATCATTGCCAACCCTCTGTGCCAGTATCGGTGAGGTGCTTCATCTGAAAGCTGTGGTTTAAGTGTAAAGCAGTCAGTTCGAATATAGGTAGTGTCAGGACGAGCTTGGGAGAGACCCAGTCGATGGCTAGAAAGGAGCCCCGTTACCGTTCACGAAGACCCGCGCGTCACCATGCGCCTTTGCCTGCGCAGGAACGGCCGGCGTTAGGGATAGCCGGCAATCTGGCACATGCTTTTATCGACTCGCCCCTCGCGCCGCTGTTAATGGTGGCGGTCATGGCAATCGGGATCCTGGCATTGCTGTTCACGCCGCGCCAGGAGGATCCCCAGATTTCGGTCCCTATGATCGATATCTTTATCCAATATCCAGGTGCTTCGGCCGAGCAGGTATCGAATTTAGCGATAAGTCCGTTGGAACGGATCATGAAGGAGATCCCGGGCGTTGAGTATGTCTACTCCACGTCAAAGCGGGATCAGGGGTTGGTAACGGTCCGCTTTTTTGTCGGTGAACCCATGGGTCCCTCGATCGTCAAGGTTCATGACAAACTGCAGATGAATCTCGACAAGATCCCTCCCGGTGTCTCCCTGCCACTGGTGAAGCCGAAAAGCGCCGATGATGTGCCGGTGGTAACCCTTACGCTGTGGTCAACGGAACTGGACGATGCCGTGTTGCGTACCCTGGCCTTCGACGTGCTTCAGCGATTGAGCGAGGTACCGGATACGGGGCAGGGATTTGTGGTCGGCGGCCGTGTCGAGCAGATCCGGGTGGAGGTAATGGCCGAGCAGTTGAGCGGTTACGGGGTCAGCCTGGATCAGGTGGCTGAGATCATTCGTTCTGCCAATAAGGAGCAGGGCGGTGGCTCGGTAGAGAGCAACGATATCCTGTTCAAGGTTTCTGCCGGATCTTATCTGAAGACCGCCGAAGATGTGGCGAGGCTGATGGTGGGGTCTCATCAAGGTATGCCGGTGTATGTGCGGGATATCGCGCATGTGTTCGAGGGTCCGGCGGAAACAGAACAGCTGGTAACCTATTTCTCCGGTCCGGCCAACCCCGAGGGCACCCCTGCAGCGGCTGGGGCACCCGCGGTGACGATCGCCATTGCCAAGCGTGAGGGAACCAACGGGGTCACCGTGGCGGATGCCATCCTGGAAAAGCTGGAGACCTTGAAGGGCAGCCTGATTCCGGGCACTGTCCAGGCGAGTATTACCCGCAACTACGGCAAGACAGCCAACGACAAGGTTAACGAGCTATTGGGGGCCATGTGGTGGGCGACGGTCGCCGTAAGTCTGCTCTGCCTGATTACCCTGGGAGCACGCCCCGCCATCGTCGTGATCACCGTCATCCCGCTGGTCATTCTGATCACCATCTGGTCTGCCTGGATACTGGGATTTACCATCGATCGGGTCAGTTTGTTTGCGCTGATCTTCTCCATCGGTATCCTGGTGGATGACGCCACGGTGGTGGTGGAAAACATCTACCGCCGTTGGCTGCACGATGGGGAAACCACCACCTCCACAGCGGTAGATGCGGTACGCGAGGTGGGCAACCCGACTATCATGGCCAACCTCACCATCTTTGCAGCTTTGCTGCCTATGGGGTTCGTGAGTGGCCTGATGGGCCCCTATATGCTGCCC
>JAUUYI010000273.1 GCA_030590525.1 Sedimenticola sp.
CAGTACATCATCCGTCGTTTGTCGTCGAGCTGATCGCCGACCGCCACCAGACCTCGGTCCGGGTCTATGCCAACCAGGTTGCGCACCAGGTAATCGCCGCTGTCTGAGCCCTGGATCGGCAGGGCGACGAAAATGTAGCCGCCGATTTTCGCCAGGTCTTTGGCCAGCGCCTCGCCGATTTCCGACTTCATCACCTCCAGCGCCGGTCGATGATCAAGGGTGATGGCGATGTTTTTCTGCGCCTTGGTGATCTCGTGTAGTGGGCCGATCGGGGAGCAGCCCTGGGTGTGGTCTGTCACTATCTCGACCTGCTGGTTGAATAGCACGCCGGAGAGACCGCCGCTGACCACGGTGTCCGCCAGTTGCGGATTGTTGTCGCTGTTGCTGGAGCTGAGGCCGCCGTTGATGAAACTGGCATCCTGCTGCAGCACCAGCCTGTTCAGTAACCCCGGGGTATTCGGGTTGGATGGGTCGCCGTGCAGCAGCGCGAAACAGTAGTCCTGATTCTGCCACCAGTCGGCCACTGCGCTGGGTAGGGTCTGCG
The DNA here is from genome assembly GCA_030590525.1 of Sedimenticola sp. Taxonomy (GTDB): domain Bacteria; phylum Pseudomonadota; class Gammaproteobacteria; order Chromatiales; family Chromatiaceae; genus JAUXBK01. The sequence goes on from JAUUYI010000273.1 coordinate 545, forward strand.
GTGCATCCTGCAGACTGCTGACGATGCGGAAGGCGTGCGCCGGAAAGGCGCCGATCATCATCGCCAGGGCCGGGCGATCGTAGACTTCCTGGCCGCTCGTGCATATGCCCATGCCTATGGTGCCGACCCAGTGTACACCGGGTGCCGCCTGTTGCAGCTGCGCCAGGAGCTGTGGCAAGTCGCCGGCCAGCCGGTCAGTGGCGTAGACGAACCCCAGATTCGCCTGCGCCGGTATATCGCCGAGCTGCGCCAGGCAGTCCCGGGTCAGGGTGGTCGCGTCGGCATCCACCGCGCTGGCAAACAGAAACTGTTCCATATCCTCTCCCATGGCCGGTTGTTTTTCCCTTTGTGCGGCGTTGCCTGTGCCGCCCGGTCAACCAGTTGCCGATGCTGCCGACCGCAGGGAAGCCAGGTAATGATACGCTGGTTTGGTCTGAATCGGGGAAACCTGCAGCGGCACGCCGACGGTGAAGTGGTAGAGATCCTGCCACTGGTGGTTGTGCATAGCGAATTGATAGTCAAGCCACTACGGGAAATTGGTGGATCCCTCGGCAGTTAGTCTGCCAACGGAAGTTATTCAATGTGGATTGCAAGTTGGGGTGGTGTCCAGGTCGCGGAGGCGATGGTAACCAATGGGTGATGTGCCGGGTGCAGGGTTCTCGATCATGGACTTTCAGTATGAGGGATATAAATATATACAATCGCAACCACCAGGTAATGCCAAATGAGACCCTGCTTCGGCGAGGGCTTGGCCTCGGCATCCATGCCTCAGACACCCCCATCCGGGATAAACAGGGTTGAGGTATGGGGTTAACAGGGTGCTTACCGCGTGAGGTCAAAGCACGCATGCAATTCCCCGATGAGAGTGTTGAGCAGAGGATTCTGGATAGCCTGACAGTTTTGGTTGAACTGGGGTATCAGGAAGAGATGATAGTGATTGCCTGGATGCCGGGATTGAGGTGGTGTAAGCAATGGATCTACCAGATCGGTTCTACAAGTATGTATACTGTCAGCGATGAGCCCCTGCTGAAACAAGGAGATGCTTCATGAGACTCAATTCCAACTCCATCATTGACGGTCGGCCGATCCCGGGTGACTACGCATTCTGTGTTCCAGACCCTGAGACTCATGTGGCAATGGCAGCCAACCGGAATCCCCACCTGGCCTGGTCCGGTCTGCCCGCAGGCACCCGCTCCCTGGTATTGATCTGCCATGACCCGGATGTGCCCAGCCGGGGGGATGATGTGAACCAGGAGGGGCGCGAGGTGCCCGGAGATCTGCCGCGGGTGAACTTTACTCACTGGGTGCTGGTTGATCTCAGTCCGGAGCGGGACGCTATCAATGAAGGGGAGTTCTCCTCAGGGGTGAGCCCGGGCGGGAAGGCAGGACCCGATGGGCCGGATGATACGCGGCAGGGCATCAACAGCTATACGGACTGGTTCGCAGGCGATACGGATATGGCGGGTGATTACTACGGCTACGATGGCCCCTGCCCGCCCTGGAACGACTCCATTCTTCATCACTATCACTTTACCCTGTATGCCCTGGATACCCCGCGTTGTCCGGTCGAGGGGCGCTTTGGCCGGGATGAGGTACTGGCTGCGATCGAGGGCCATCTGCTTGGGCAGGCGGGTGTCATGGGCACCTATAGCCTCAATCCCAGGGTACCTGCCTGACAGGTATCGCATGACAGTCGATGGTCGAATGAATTCGACCCTACATTTCTATTGAAAGTATCGCAGCATGGACAGCCACTCGTTTTTTGCCAGATTGTGGAGCCAGTACCTGGAGGTCACCCCACAGGCGAAGCAGATTCGTCACCTGTTTCTCGACCGGGGGATGGTTGTGGCCAATGATCATGTCGCCTTCCGCACCTTTGACCAGTCACCGATAGATCTGGAGCACCTCGAACCCCTGGTTCTGGATCTAGGCTATCGCCGATTCGACCAGTACCTGTTTCCAGAAAAGCGGCTGCGGGCCCGCAGCTATCTGGGACCGGAGCCGGATAGCCCGAGGCTCTTCATCAGTGAACTGCTGAGTGACAGGTTCTCATCCACGGTGCAGCGCATCGTACGGGGGCTGTGCGAGCAGATCGACCGGAATTCGGTGAGTGGCCCCGAGAGCCTGTATGCCGGCCGCCTCTGGGGCGTGCCTGAGTGGGGACAGTATCGGCAACTGGCGGAAGAGAGTGAGTATGCCGCCTGGTTGTCGGTGATGGGACTGCGTGCCAATCACTTCACCATCAGTGTCAATCAACTCGGTGAGGATGTCTCGCTGCAGTGGGTGAACGGGCAGGTCAGGGGTGCGGGTTTTTCGCTGAATACCTCAGGCGGTGAGATAAAGGGATCGCCTGCTACGTTTCTGGAGCAATCCTCCACCCTGGCCGACAGGGTGACCGTTAGATTTGCCGATGGGGATGAGCATCTGGTCAGCAGTTGCTACTATGAATTTGCCCGCCGCTACCCGCAGCCCAGCGGTGAACTGTTTCAGGGCTTTGTTACCGCCAGTGCGGACAGGATCTTCGAGTCGACCAGTCGAGAGGATTGACCGGGCAATCTGCCTGCCGCTTCGATGACATCGAATGTCTTCATATTCTTGTCATTGATGTGCATGCGATAGAAATTCAGCAGGGCCGGACCGGCATAGGAACCAAAATCCTCGAGCACATCCGGAACCGGCAGACCCAAGGCATCGGATGCGGCGTTGACCAGGCCCCGTTTTCAGATCACCATCGGTTAAGAGGTGCCTTGTTGATGCCCTGTTGTGACCCCGTGTTCGGTATTGTTTGTACGCCAGGAGTGGAAAAATTTCGTCGCTATGCACTAGTGACCACTTTCAAACGCGCTGGATATCCGCTTTTATTTCCTGATTCTGACTCGATCTCATTCTCGATACCTTCCAGTTCCTGCTCGTTGAGCTGAATACTCTTTTCAGTCTCTAGCAGCTCCATGCCCCTGGCGGCAAACAGGATGCCAGCCATCTCTATCAGTTTTGCTGAGATATCATAGGTATAGGCGTTATCGTTCATCAGCGAGGTGGCCATCGTCTCCGTGATCAGATGGTCGCTTATCAGCCTGTTC
>JAUUYI010000321.1 GCA_030590525.1 Sedimenticola sp.
CCATCGAAGGGATCCCCGCCGCGCAGGCAGGAGCCGTAGAAAAGGACGCCGCAAACGGAATCCCCGAACCGTTCCCGAAGCGCATCACCGAGCGCCTCGACCGCCGGGTGCACCTCCCCGGCCATGAGTTCCGCTCTCAGCTGTGCCAGTGTGGATAGTGACACCGGCCGGGTTTAAAGCACGATGCCCTTGGGCTTCTCGATATTGATGATCAGGGTCTTGCGCATCGCCGTCGTTCCCTTCGCCTGCATCGGCTGGACCGAATGCCAGGAGTTGAATGTCTTCACGAAGATGACCGCCTGATTCTCGGTAAACTCGAAGCTGTTCAGCACATCCATATTCTCGAAACTGTCGTAACGATTGAGGTAGTTGAACGACTGGGTTATATCCTTGGGCATGTTCAGGTCGGTGGCCCCTCCCCAGGCAGGGTCCCATTCACCCGGCTGCATCATCGATACCACCAGGGTGACGATCTTCTGCGGAGTGTCTGTATGGGGAAGGATATGGCCCCCATTGGCAGGCATCATCTGAAACTCGAAACGCGCCTTCAATTTGGTGCCGGTAGGGGCCAGGCTGCCCTTGACCAGGTTCTTGGTCCGTTTGCGGACGCGCTGCATCATGGTCCGGTTCTTGTGCCCCAGATCGATGTTTTTCGATTTCAACGCATCCATCACCCCGTCGACGAAGTCATCACTCTTTATCCAGCTGTGAAAGTCCCGCCACAGCGGATTCGACTTTATGAACTCGTGGTACTCGTCGCTGTTGAACTTCTGTGAAAGCGAGAATTTGTTACCAAGTTGTGGCATCGACTTGAACATTTTCTTATCCGGCCAGTTGTCCACGAACTGCCGATAAGTATCTTTATCCATTAACGGTTTTGCCAACCCGATAGGGAACGGCTCATACAGGAAGTTCAGATGATCATAATTGAAATACATGATGCATACCGCCTCTATCTTGGAATCGTTCTAATTCAATACTTCTTACAGGGAAATCCCTAACGACGCTATTCTATCCTTCATTCCTCTCCAGCAGAAGAGGCGCGCCGGGTAAGCACCCAGTTAATCCCGTCGAGAGGCCCTGTTTGCCCCGAATGGGGGACGCCGTGGACCCATCCGGGGAAAACAGGGCCTCTCTCGCCATCGTGATATGGGTTTAACTGGATGCTTACCACGCCGGCATTTTGAAAGATATCGAATTTCCGGGCAAAACGTCGAATGATTCATAGGCGGATAAAGCGCGCCTTCTGACCCGTTTCGATAATAACCGGTCCCCATTCACGGCGCGCCTCATGCAGTTCCCCATCCAGACTGAAGCGGCCATCGAGTAGCAGCTGCAGGGTCGTGATGTCGTGGCTGTGGTAGCCTTCCGCCTCGCTCACATAGCGGTTGGGACGGCCACGTATCACCGGGATAAAGGCCCTCAGCAGGTGCCTGGGATGCTCTTCGATCAGGGTAAAGTGCATGGGGCCACCCCCTTTTCCCCAATAAGGGCGCATGCCCAGAAAAAAACGCTCCAGAGTGCTCACGAACAGTATCAGAGCATCGAACCGGCGCTGGCGATCTTCCCCGTCGATGCTGATAACGACCGGGGAGCCGCCGATAAACTCCGGATCGCCTCGCAGGACACCCCATAGAAAACGCAGCAGCGTTAATCCGGGCCCGATCTCGTTTTTCAGCCCCTTGGTGTGAATCTGTGCCTGAAAGTACTCCATGCCTCTGATAATGGCACCGCTGCCGAAGAAGAGACCAAACAGGGGCTCGGCTCCAGGCCGGGCCTGAACCTTCAGCAATGATCGCTCTACCGTCTCCCAATTGCACCTGTCCTGTTCCGACGACTCGAGCAGTTTATGCAGGGAGGGAATAAGACGACGACGCCCGTCACTGATATCGTAGGCAGACATATTGGTGGTCCCACCCGGCAACAGTGCCAGCAACGGCATTATTTCGAACGGCTGTGCCACGAACAGGTGGGTCAGGGCTGACTGGATGGTTCCATCGCCACCATTCAAGGCGACAACATCCACCCCCGCCTCGGCAAACTCCCCGAGTGCTTCCGCGATCTGTTCCGGAGTCCGGGCTTCACGATGCAGCACCCAGGGTCTGGCTGCGGTAAGAGCCCGGATCTTCGGCAGCGCCTTGCGGTTACGGCCGCTGTGAGTATTACTGATGAGTCCTATACGCAAGTTGTTATTGTATAATCGGTATCTGACAGGAGCAATCGATTAAGGAACCCATGAAGCAAGGGCCGGAAAGGGAGTCCCCAGGGCGTACCGACGACCGTTTCAGTTTCGCCCAGATTTCTGACCCCCATCTCACCTCTCTCAAGGGTGTCCGGGGAAGGGATCTGATGAACAAACGCATCCTCGGTTACCTCTCATGGCTGAAACGGCGGCGGGCCGAGCACCGGCGTTTGATCCTGGACAGATTGATCCAGGATCTACAGCAGACCGGACCACCCGATCATCTGGTCATCACCGGCGATCTCACCCACCTCGGGCTGCCGGACGAGTTCCTGCAGGCCCGGCGGTGGCTCGATGGCATCGGCAGTCCGGCCGGAATTACCGTGGTTCCAGGCAACCATGACACCTACGTCACCAGCAAATGGGAAGAGACCCTGGCCCAGTGGCAAACGTACATGGTTTCAGACCATGCCGACGGCAATGGGCCATCCATCTTCCCCAGTCTGCGCATCCGTGGACCGGTCGCCTTCATCGGACTCTCCAGTGCCGTTCCCACATTGCCATTCCTGGCCAGCGGGGCGATATCTGAACAGCAACTGGAGCGGCTGGAGCAGCAACTGGAAGAGACACGGAGCCAGGGACTGTTTCGGGTGGTAGTGGTACACCAGTCCCCCGCCAGCGGCGTGGACAGACGACGCAAACGGCTTACCAATCAGGCACGGCTGCAGGCGCTCCTGGAGCGGCAGGGTGCGGAACTCGTC
>JAUUYI010000169.1 GCA_030590525.1 Sedimenticola sp.
AGATACTCACCGCCTACGTCAACGAGATATACCTGGGACAGGATGGTGGCCGTGCCATCCACGGTTTCGGACTCGCCAGCCAGTTTTACTTCAACCGGCCGTTGCAGGAGCTGGACCTGCCCCGGCTGGCACTGCTGGTGGGCATGGTGCGTGGTCCCTCCTACTACAACCCCCGGCGCAATCCGGAACGGGCCAGAAAAAGGCGTGATCTGGTACTGTCGCTGATGGAGCAGCAAGGGGCGATAACCCCTGCCCAGCGGAAGAGCGCGGTGGCCGCGAGCCTGGGCGTCACCCGCCGCGGTAGCGTGGGCAGCCGCAATCATCCCGCCTTCATCGAGCTGGTGCGACGCCAGTTACGCCGGGACTATCGGGACAAGGATCTCACCTCGGAGGGATTGCGGATCTTTACCACCCTGGATCCCTGGGTCCAGCAGCAGGCGGAGACGGCCCTTGCCAGTCAGCTGAAAAAACTGGAGAAACGTCATCGTCTGCCGGCCGGGAAGCTGGAGGGGGCAGCGGTGGTGGCGGATTCCACCAGTGGCGAACTGCTGGCACTGGTGGGCGGTCGCAAGCCGGGGTACGCCGGCTTCAACCGGGCGCTGGATGCGATCCGCCCCGTCGGCTCACTGATCAAGCCGGTGGTCTACCTGGCCGCGTTGATGGAGCCGAAGCGCTACACGCTGACTACCCGGCTGAAGGATCAGCGAATACGTATCCGCGGGCCGGGTGGCACGGTGTGGGCCCCGCGGAACTATGATCGGAAACCCCATGGCCGGGTGCCATTGCACCAGGCATTGGCTCACTCCTATAATCTGGCTACGGTCCAGCTGGGGATGGATCTGGGTCTGGAGCGGACACTGGAGTTGCTTCGGGCACTGGGTGTGCAGCGGCCGATCGACCCGGTCCCCTCCCTGCTGCTGGGGGCTGCTGCCCTCAGTCCCCTGGAGGTGACGCAGCTCTATCAGAGCTTTGCCAGCGGTGGTTTCTACTCCCCGTTGCGTGCCATCCAGGAGGTGCAGGCCGGGGATGGAAGGCCCCTGCGACGCTATCCGCTGACGGTACACCAGGCAGTGCCCCCCGGGCCGGTCTACCTGCTGAACCACAGCCTGCAGGCGGTGGTCAGCAGTGGCACCGGGCGTGGTCTCAGCGACTTTCTTCCGGCAAAGCTCGGGCTGGCTGGAAAGACCGGCACCACCGACGATCTGAGAGATAGCTGGTTTGCCGGCTTCAGTGGAGACCGGGTTGCGGTGGTATGGGTCGGCCGGGATGACAACCAGCCCGCCGGACTGACCGGCAGCCAGGGTGCGTTGAGAGTCTGGGGTGAGATGATGAAGCAGCTGCGGCCCGCCCCCCTGGGGCTGATAAGGCCTGACACGGTGGAGGAGGTGTGGATCGATCCAGCGAACGGTCTGCGGGCGGACAAGGGCTGCAAGGGCGCCGATCGGTATCCCTTCATGCGGGGCTCGGCACCGCTGAAGCGCTCCCCTTGTGCCACTGTACCCGAAGAGAATATCCTGGATCGGGTGAAGCGATTTTTTCAGTGACTAGGGTGGATTTGATCAGACAATTCAACATCTCGATTCTGCTGGTGGCTCTGCTGGCCGGGTGCAGCACCGCGACCCGCGTAGCAGGGCCCGACCACCCATCGGCTGCCCGGGTGCCTGCCTATGATCCCTCGACCCGGGTGGCAGTGAGGCCGAAATACGATCAGGCAGTGACCGCACTACTGAAGCTGTCCCGGCGGCAGGAAGCGGCGGGGGAGTTGACAGCAGCAGCGGGGACCCTGGAACGTGCTCTGCGGATCGAGCCCCGCAACGCCCGCCTCTGGAACCGTCTGGCGGCCTTCCGATACCGGCAGTCCCGCTATGCTATGGCGCGGGAACTGGCAGCCAGATCCAACAGCCTGGCGGGCAGGGACCAGGAGCTGAAACGGGTGAACTGGCGCTTGATCGCCGGTGCCCTGCGGGCCCAGGGTGACGAAGCGGGCGCACGGGAGGCGGAGCGCAGGGTGCAAATGAGTTACTGAGGCCTGGCGAAAAGGACAACGCTTTTATTTTAATCCCCCTCACCCTGTCCCTCTCCCTGTGGGAGAGGGGACCCTTCGTTTGAGGGTGGGGGGGTGATTTTGGCTCAGCACCCTGAGGCCAGCTCCGATCCAGCTCCCTCTCCGGGAGAGGGTTGGGGTGAGGGGGTCAAAATTAAAGAGATTTTCCCAGGTCCTGTTTTTCCTCGGTCCTAGGTCCTGTTTTTTTTGGGGTGAGGGGATCAAATAAAGAGGTTTTCCCAGGCCCTGTTTTTCCTCGTCCCTAGGAGCCTGTCGGACTTAGGTGATCGTAGCGAGGGGAAGCCATTTTGAGTCCATTTTTTCGGTCATTTAAGGCGAATAGTTATTCATATTTAACGAAAATGAGCGGAAAAATGGGCCAAAAGGGCTTTTCCGCAGTAGATTTATCCTAAGTCCGACAGGCTCCTAGGCCCTGCTTTTTTTGGGGTGAGATGGTCTATTACCTGCACCATCGGTGGTGAGTTTAGGATACAATTCCGTAATTTCTCAATAATCCTGGGCAAACGGGTAGGGTGGATCAAGGAGCGTAGCGACGGATCCACCAACACTCCGTAGCTGGTGGATCCGCTCCGCTTGATCCACCCTACCTTTATAGATTCTTGTCTGGGCCTATTGAGAAGTCACACAATTCCAGTTCCTCAACCAGCGGAGTGTATCGCCTGCGTGAACGTCTACGCCAAGGACAAACTGATAGGTCAGGCACGGCGGCTGGCGGCCGAATACCGGCGTACCATGGGTAAATCCCTTCCTGGCGTCGGCAATGAGATCGCCCTGCATGATGCGATTCGTCTGCTGGGACTGGAACCGGTAGCCGAAGGTGTGGGCGGCTACGATGCCACGGACCCGGCTCGGGACGGAAAAAAGATTCAGATCAAGAGCCGCACCATTATCGATGAGGGCAGGACGGGGCAGCGAATCGGCCAGATCAAGGTGGAGCAGCCCTGGGATTCGGTGCTGCTGGTGCTCATGGATGCGGATTACGAACCCTTTGAGATCCATGAAGCGGAACGGGAAGAGCTGCTCGCCTTCATGAATGAATCCAGCAGCGGCCGTGCCCGCCGCGGCGCCCTCTCGCTGGCCCGCTTCAAAATCATCGGGTGCCTGGTCTGGACCCGGGAAGAGGGGGTCGAGCCGGTGCTCTGGAGCAACCAGGAGCCTGTCCGAGAAAAGGAACCGATAGGTTCCTATTCACGGACAGGCTCCTATGAACCTGACCACACACTGCACCCACACAGATGAGAGAGATTTCCGAGATACTCGGCCCGGATGGCCTGCTTTCCCGCTGTGTGGAGGGGTTTTCCTACCGCCAGCAGCAGCAGGAGATGGCACAGCGGGTGGCGGAAGCCCTGGCGCGGAAGGGTGTGCTGATCACCGAGGCCGGGACCGGAACCGGCAAGACCTTTGCTTATCTGGTGCCGGCGTTGCTGTCGGGACGCAAGGTGATTATCTCCACCGGTACCAGGAACCTGCAGGATCAGCTGTATCACCGTGACCTGCCTTTGGTGAGGGATGCCCTCGCACTGCCCACCCGGCTGGCCCTGCTGAAAGGGCGATCCAACTATCTCTGTATCCACCGCATGGAAACCGCCTTGCTGGAGGGGCGGCTGGGCAGCCGGGAGATGGTGGACCAGCTGTTACAAGTGCGGCGCTGGTCGGGGACTACCGGCGCGGGAGACGTGGCCGAGCTGACGAGCATACCTGAGAATGCCCATATCTGGCCGCTGGTCACCTCCACCACTGACAATTGCCTGGGGCAGGAGTGTCCCGTCTACGACAAGTGCCATCTGGCGGAGGCCCGGCGACAGGCCCAGGAGGCGGACCTGGTAGTGATCAATCACCATCTGCTGTGCGCCGATTTCTCGCTCAGGGAGGAGGGATTCGGGGAGTTGCTGCCCCAGGCGGACTGTTTCATCATCGACGAGGCACATCAGCTGCCGGAGGTGGCCAGTAATTTTTTCGGCAGCACGGTGAGTGGCCGTCAACTGCTGGAGCTGGCGCGTGATACCGAGACGGAGTATGTGAGGGAGGCAGGGGATCTGCAGGAGGTGCCGGAACGGGCCGGCCACCTGAGTAAGGCGGTGCGGGATCTGCGGCTGGTGTTCGGGGTGGAGATCCGGCGCGGCCCCTGGCAGGAGGTGAGCGGCGACGCGCGCATCGTCACTGCCCTGAATAAGGTGTGTGAGGAGGTGGATGCCCTGGGTTCACTGCTGGAAAGGTTGCAGGGGCGGGGCAAGGGGCTGGACAGCTGCCTGGCCCGTTGCCGGCAGGTAGCCCAGGAGCTGGGGCTTCTGCTGCAGGACGGGGATGCGGGAGAGGACGGGGTGCAGCAGGAGATCCGCTGGTTCGAGACCCAGCGCCAGAGCTTCCGCCTGAACCGCACCCCGCTCGAGGTCTCCGGGATGTTCCAGGCCCGCATGGCAAGTTACCCGGGCAGCTGGATCTTCACCTCCGCCACCCTGGCGGTAGGGGAGAGTTTTGACCACTTTCAAAGGCAGCTGGGACTGGAGGAAGCAGAGACGGCGCGTTGGGAAAGCCCCTTTGACTACCCCCGGCAGGCGCTCTGGTTCGTACCCCGGGGGCTGCCCGCCCCCGGCTCACCCGACTATACGGTGGCGGTACTGGAAGTGGCGGTGCCGGTGCTGGAAGCCAGCCGGGGGCGGGCCTTCCTGCTGTTCACCAGTCATCGCGCGCTACGCCAGGCGGCCGAGCTGCTGGAGGGACGGATCGACTATCCGATACTGGTCCAGGGGAGTGCCCCCAAGGGTGAGCTGCTGGAACGGTTCCGACAGCTGGGAAACGCCGTCCTGCTCGCCACGGCCAGCTTCTGGGAGGGGGTGGATGTGCGCGGTGCGGCACTCTCCTGCGTCATTATCGACAAGCTGCCCTTCGCCTCTCCCGGGGATCCGGTGCTGCAGGCGCGCATCGACGCACTGAGGAAAAAGGGGGGTAACCCGTTCATGGAGTTCCAGGTGCCCCAGGCCGCTATTGCCTTGAAACAGGGGGCAGGCCGTCTGATCCGGGATGTGACCGACCGCGGGGTGCTGGTGATGTGCGACCCTCGGCTGCTGAAACGAGGCTACGGGCACCTGTTTCTTGCCAGCATGCCACCCATGGCGCGGACCCGGGAACTGGCAGACGTCCAGCGGTTCTTCGACCGCGAACCGGAACTGCCCGATCGTGATGGGTATGATTCTCAATAAGTCCAGGCAAGAATCTAAATGGCAGGGTGGATCAAGCTTGCAGGGGGGATAAGCGTAGCGCATCCACCATTTATTCTGGACGTTGCGGCATACGTCAGGCCATTGGTGGATGCGGCGCGCCTTATCCACCCTACCCGTTTGCCCGGGGTTATTGAGTTACATGGGTATACAATAAGCGGATGAAGTTAC
>JAUUYI010000252.1 GCA_030590525.1 Sedimenticola sp.
CACCATCCACTGAACTGCACAGCAGGGAAGCCGCCAGATTTTCAGCGAACTCTCCCTCTCCAAGCCCTGCAGCCCCTGTAACCAGTAGCGCGTGAGGCAGTCTGCCTGCCCGCCTCGCCTCCTGAACACGCTTCCAGTCGGACTGTTGCCAAGGAAATACCATCAGGCAACGCTTGACTGGATGGCTGCCCTGATCTGTTCCTGTACCTCGGGCAGAGGGCGTGCAGCATCGATTATCCGGATCCGCTCCGGTTCCCGTTTCGCCAGCTTCAGATAACCGTTCCTGACCTGGGTGAAAAACTGCTCCGTCTCACGCTCGAAGCGATCGGGTGCAGAGCGTGTGCCCGCCCTCTCCAGTCCCAGCGCTACCGGCAGGTCGAGCAACAGGGTGAGATCGGGGCGAAACTCGCCCTGCAGCCACTTTTCCAGGGTGTTGATACGTTGCCATTCGATCCCCCGTCCACCTCCCTGGTAGGCATAGGAGGCGTCGGTAAAACGGTCACACAACACCCAGGTGCCGGCATCCAGCGCTGGCCGGATCTTCCGGGCCAGATGTTCTGCCCGGGCAGCAAACATGAGGAGTAGTTCCGCCTCCTGCGCCATACCGGTATGGCGGTGACCGAGCAGTAAGCCCCGGATCTCCTCCCCGAGTGGGGTGCCACCCGGCTCGCGGGTCACCAGTACCTGTTTCCCCATACCCTCGAGCAGACCTCTGGCGTACTCCAGGTTACTGCTCTTACCCGCCCCTTCGATGCCCTCGATAGTGATAAACCTGCCGCCTCCGTCACTCATGACTCAAACCTTCTTACGCCGTTTCAACTGGTATTTCCGCACCGCACGGTTGTGTCCCTTCAGGGTATCGGAAAATTCATGGCTGCCGTCCCCTTTGGCGACAAAGTAGAGGCTCTTGCCGGATGCCGGCCGTAATACCGCCCGGATCGCCGCTACCCCGGGCGTGGCAATGGGTGTAGGCGGGAGCCCCTTGTGCAGGTAGGTGTTGTATGGCGACTCCGCTTTCAGATCCTTACGCCGGATATTACCGTCAAACGCATCTCCCATCCCGTAGATCACGGTCGGGTCAGTCTGCAGCCGCATACCGCGCTGCAACCGGCGGATGAATACCCCGGCGATCTGTGGCCGTTCCGTCGCCAGTCCAGTCTCTTTCTCCACGATGGAGGCCAGAATCAGGGCTTCATAAGGGCTGTGCAGTGGCAATCCTGCGTCTCTTTTTGCCCACTCCTGCTCCAGCACCTGCTGCATCGCATCATAGGCGCGGCTGAGGAAAGCCAGGTCCGTGGTGCCCCGGGGAAAGTGGTAGGTATCGGGTAGAAACCGCCCTTCCGGATACTCTCCCGCATGCCCCATTTTCTCCATGATCTCCGCGGTAGATAACCCTTCCAGGGTGTGTTTGAGCCGCGATTCACCCGCCACAGTATCCACTATCTGGTCAAAGCTCCAACCCTCCACCAGGGTCAGCGAGTAGCTCACCTCCTTTCCTGCCGTCAGCTGCCGCAGGAGCTGGCGCGGTGTGGAGCCGTATGCAATCCGGTACTCCCCGGCCTTGATTTGCTGCGCCGATCCGTCCCAGCGAGCCCATATCCTCAGATAGAGCGGCCGCTTCAGAAAACCTTGCCGGTTCAAATCAATCGCAAGGGTACGCACAGTCGAACCGGGTTGGAGCTGGTAGAGTACCCCTTGCCGGGGTAGATCAAGGGGTGCATCGACGAAGTTTCGAAAATCCATGAGCAACCACGCAAGCATAAAACTTGCTGCAATAAGGATGATGCCAAAGATGCGATGCATGTCTCTCAGAGGATTTTCAAAAAAGAAAAAGGGCGGAATAGACTATTCCGCCCCTTGTGCCCTGCCAGGGCCACTACGTGAAAAGGGATGATCAGTCAGGCTTGCGTCGAAACGCCAGCGTACCGTTGGTTCCACCAAAGCCAAATGAGTTGGAAATAGCCACATCAATCTTCATCTCCCGGGCACTGTTGGGGACAAAATCCAGATCACACTCCGGATCCTGGTTCTCCAGATTGATCGTGGGAGGTGCCACCTGATCGCGAAGCGCCAGCACAGTAAAGACCGCTTCAGCCCCTCCCGCTGCACCCAGCATATGGCCGGTCATCGATTTGGTGGAGCTGACCGCAAGCTTGTACGCGTGATCCCCGAAGGCTCCTTTTACCGCTTTGGACTCCGCCAGGTCACCTGCTGGTGTAGAAGTACCGTGGGCGTTGATATAGTCAACCTGTTCGGTATTCATGCCACCGTCTGCCAATGCCAGCAGCATACAGTCACGGGCTCCTTCACCATTGGGTGACGGGGAAGTCATGTGGTAGGCATCCGAGTTCATGCCCACACCGGCCACTTCGGCGTAAATGGTCGCACCCCTTGCTTTCGCGTGTTCATATTCCTCGAGCACCAGCACTCCCGCCCCATCACTCAGCACAAACCCGTCCCGGTCACGGTCCCAGGGCCGGCTGGCAGCCTCTGGGGCGTCGTTACGGGTAGAGAGCGCTCGTGCCGCGGCAAAGCCACCCAGCCCGACCGGTGAAGTTGCCATCTCTGCACCACCCGCCACCATGACATCCACATACCCGTGACGGATCAGCCGCGCCGACTCACCGATGTTATGACTACCGGTACTACAGGCAGATACGATGGAATAGTTGGGCCCCTTCAGTCCGTACTTGATGGAGAGATTGCCCGCCACCATGTTGATGATGTTCGCTGGTACAAAAAACGGGGAGATCTTTCTCGGCCCCTTATCGAGGTAGATGTGATAGTTGTTCTCGATCCCTGTAATACCACCGATACCGGCACCGATCGCTACACCAATACGTCGCGCGTTTTCTTCCGACACCACGATTCCGGCATCTTCGATCGCCTGACAGCCGGCGGCCATCCCGTAATGGATGAATTTATCCATTTTTCGGGCGTCTTTCTTGCTGATGTACTCCGTTATGTCGAAGTCATAGATTGGCCCACCGAAGCGGACACTGAAAGGTTCCACATCGAAATGCGTTATCGCCCGAATCCCGCTTTTCCCGGCAAGGATATTATCCCATGCCTCTTTGACAGAGTGTCCGACAGGCGACACGATCCCCAATCCGGTCACAACAACCCTTCTTTCAGACATTTACTATCTACCTTCTATATTCCATAGAGCATTGAAACTCCACGGTAAAATGTCCGCCAGCCACAATCATGTGGCAATGTGGACCAGCCCATGAGGCTCAGCTGCTATGGGTTTTGATGTAATCAACTGCGAGCTGAACCGTAGTAATCTTCTCGGCCTCTTCATCCGGAATCTCAGTCTCGAACTCCTCTTCGAGTGCCATCACCAGCTCAACCGTGTCGAGAGAATCTGCACCCAGGTCATCAACAAAGGAGGCTTCCATTGTCACTTCATCCTCGGCGACACCCAGTTGTTCGATGACAATTTTTTTAACTCGTTCTTCCACAGAGCTCATTTTTTCAGCTACCTCATCAGAAATTAACCATGGTCCCCAGCGGACACAGGTGGACTATTGTATTCATAAACCAGGAAAGTTAAAAGTAAATAATGACTTAGGGCCCGCTTCAAAATAATTTCACATTTCCGGTCGCCGATCTATCATCTCTCACTGTGTTGCAAAAACTTGAAATATATCTATATTCCTGCGTTTTCGCGCGACGTGCAAGGATGCACAAGTGTCGCGGGAGGCAGGACGCCGTTAGCGACCCTTGTGAGAGATGCATCTCGACACCCATAAATGTAAACTTAATTTTGGCGCAAGCCCTTAACTTCTCCTTTCCAAATTGGCCTGCAATTGTAATGTTCAGTAGTAAACCCACACCTTGACAGTGAGAGATTCACTCGCAACGCTCACGCCATGTACATGCCACCATTAACATGCAGTGTTTCACCCGTAATGTAGCCGGCACCGTCCGAGGCCAGGAAAACCACCGCATTGGCAATCTCTCCAGGATCACCAAGCCGGGCCATTGGGATACGGGCAAGGAGGGCATCTTTCTGGGCTTCAGGCAACTCACGGGTCATATCGGTATCGATGAACC
>JAUUYI010000140.1 GCA_030590525.1 Sedimenticola sp.
ACCAAGGACCAAGGACCAAGGACCAAGGACCAAGGACCAAGGACCAAGGACCAAGGACCAAGGACCAAGGACCAAGGACCAAGGACCAAGGACCCGGTTTAGAATGGTTCTATCTTTGTTTTTTTCTTTTCCTAGGTCCTGCCTTTATCCTAGGTCCTGCCTTTATCCTAGGTCCTGCTTTTAACCCACACCACCAGTTTCTGACCGGGGCGCAGAGTGCTTTTGGGCGAGATACCGTTCCAGCGTGCCAGGGTCTTGTAGTTTACATGGTAGCTTCTGGCGATATCCCAGAGATTGTCCCCGGGTTGCACGGCATGGGTGACCCTCTTATTACTGTGATTGTTGCTCTGGGGCAGGGCCAGGCGCTGCCCGTTAGCCAGCGTATAGCGGTCGGGTGGCTGGCTGGAGAGAGGGATCAGCAGGTGTTTTCCGGCACGGATGCGATTCCCTTTCAGACGGTTGATCTGCTTCAGCATCCCTAGAGTGATGCCGTGACGGCTTGCGATACTACCCAGATTATCGCCGTTGCGTATCCGGTAACGCTTCCATTGCAGACGCTTGTCGGGAGCCAGGTGTGACAGCCTGGTGTTGAAACGGTCCACCCGGCCGATGGGCAGGTTGATGCGATGAGGCCCCTCCGGGTCAGTGGCCCAGCGCTTGAAGCCGGGGTTGAGCAGGAGGAGCTCATCGAACTGCATTCCGGCTATCTCTGCTGCCAGGGTCAAGTCGAGCTGGCTGCCGATCTCAACAGTCGAGAAATAGGGCTGGTCAGGGATGGGTGTCAGGGCCAGGCCGTAGCTTTCGGGCGATGCCACCACCTTCGCTACCGCCAGCAGTCGGGGAACGTAGCCCTCGGTCTCCCTCGGTAGATCCAGGGACCAGAAATCGGTGGCCTTCCCCTGCTTCCGGTTGTTTCGTATGGCGCGTCCCACGTTACCGGCGCCGGCGTTGTAGGAGGCGAGGGCCAGCTCCCAGTCTCCGTCAAATTGTGCTGCCAGCGATGAGAGGTAATCGAGCGCCGCCCGGGTAGCTGCCACCACGTCCCGGCGCCCATCGTACCACCAGTCTTGCTTCAGCCCATACATTCTGCCGGTAGAGGGTATGAACTGCCAGAGTCCAGAGGCATGCCCTGGTGAGTAGGCGAACGGTTGGAAGGCGCTCTCCACCACTGGCAGCAGAGCCAGCTCCATCGGCATCCCGCGCTTCTCGACCTCCTCCACGATGAAATAGAGGTAAGGACGGGCATGCCGGCGGACCCGTTCCAGGTAATCCCGGTGGGAGGCAATCCAGCTTATCTCATGCTCCACCCGGCGGTTGTCTGGAACCCGCAGCTGGTAGCCTCTGCGAATGCGATCCCAGAGGTCGCTTGTCTGCAGGCCGCTCCCCGGATTCTGGCTGATTATTGGAGTGGATGCCTCCAGACCGCCGCTGGTACCCAAACTGAGGAGAGGGGTGTTTTCGGAGTCGGTCTGCTCCAGGGGTGTTTGCTGTGCCACAGTGGGAGAGGTGGCGCCTGTGGGCTGGCGAACCGTAAGGCCGCCTGTGCAGCCGACGAGTGCGACAGCCAGGAGGATGGATACAAAAGGTGAAAACAGGGTTCTGGAAAAAGGCATTCGATCTCTACTGTGTGTTCACCATTGATGCGGGAATATACGGGAACCAGGGTTGTTTTTCCACCCATGATGAAAGGTATTCGCAGATCTGTTGGCATAGGATGGTATTGTTGAGGCACAATGTGGGGCATGGGCAAACAGGGATTCTGCACAGCAGAAAGCGATCTTGGTCAAGCCCTGGAGCGCTGGTTCAGCAGATCTCCGGGTCGCGACCTGTTGCGACAGGAGCAAGTCAGCCTGGAGGCCGTTTTGTCCCGGCTGTTCGGCTATTATCTGCTGCAGGTCGGTTTTCCCGTGTTCCAGATCACTCCGGGACTGGCGGGCAGGATAAGATCTGTGGTGCTGCTCATGCCGGAGCTTCCTACTCGCCCCACACCGCCAGGCTGGGTGTGTGGCAATCCGCTCCAGCTGCCGGTTGCAAGCGACAGCGGGGATGCCGTGCTGTTGCAGCATACACTGGATTTTTCCGTCCATCCAAGGCAACTGCTGCGCGAGGCCGAGCGGGTACTGGTACCTGAAGGGCGTCTGATCATCGTCGGATTCAATCCCTGGAGCCTGTGGGGGGGGTGGCACCTGTTTCTCCGACCCGCCGGAGGTGTCCCCTGGTGTGGCCACTTTCTCTCACAGCACCGCCTGCATGACTGGCTCTCTCTGTTGGGGTTCGATCTGGAAGAAACCAAATCGCTGATGTTCAAACCACCCATCAGGCAGCCTGTGTTGACGACGCGGCTGCAGTGGCTGGAAGAGTTTGGCACGCGCGGCTGGCCTCTGCTGGGTGGTGTCTATATCATCCAGGCAGTAAAACGGGTTTCTACACTGGTCCCGTTGAAGCCATACTGGACATTGCGCCGGGCCCTGCTGGGTGGCCCTGGCATCGAACCAACGACGAGGAGTATGCGTGACTGACAAGGTCGAGATATACACAGATGGGGCCTGCAAGGGCAATCCTGGCCCTGGGGGTTGGGGGGCTCTGCTGCGCTTCAGGGACCAGGAGCGGGAGTTGTTCGGGGGCGAACCCATCACTACCAATAACCGCATGGAACTGATGGCAGTGATTCAGGCGCTCTCCTCACTGACCCGCAGCTCTGCCGTACGTGTGACCACGGACTCTCAGTATGTAAAAAAGGGCATTACTGAATGGATCAGAAACTGGAAGCGTAATGGCTGGCGTACCGCCAGCCGTAAACCGGTAAAGAACAGTGATCTCTGGAAGCAGCTGGACCAGCTGGTGGCCAGCCACAATGTGAAATGGGCCTGGGTAAAGGGCCACAGCGGTCACCCGGAGAACGAGCAGGCGGATGACCTGGCCAACCGGGGGATTGAGGAGATGCAGGCAGGGCACTCCTGACTTCTGACTCAAAACATGCGCCAAATCGTACTGGACACAGAAACCACCGGCCTGGAGCCATCACAGGGGCATCGGATCATCGAAATCGGATGTGTGGAGATGCTCGACCGGCGCCTGACCGGGAATAACTTCCACCAATATCTGCAGCCGGACCGGGAGATCGACCGGGCGGCGGTGGACGTACATGGCATCACCAACGGGTTTCTGGCCGACAAGCCCCGCTTTACAGACCTGGTCGACGACTTCATGACGTATATCCAGGGATCAGAATTGATCATCCACAATGCGCCGTTCGATGTGGGTTTCATCAACCACGAATTGAGGATGCTGAATCGGGAGTGCCCTGAGCTCGCCAACTGTTGCACCATCACCGACACGCTGGCGCTGGCAAAGAAGAAGCATCCCGGGCAGCGCAACAGCCTGGATGCCCTGTGCCGCCGCTACGATATCGATAACAGCCATCGTGCGCTGCACGGCGCGCTACTGGATGCGGAGATCCTGGCCGACGTCTATCTGATTATGACCGGTGGGCAGGGGGCGCTGTCACTGGACCCTCTCCAGGGGGGCGGAGGTGCTCACTCTATGTCCGCGATACGCCGCCTCGATCCGGGGAGGCCTGCGCTCAAGGTGATCAGGGCATCAGAGGAGGAACTGGCGCTGCACCAGAGTCGCCTGCAGACCATTGACCAGGCGAGTAACGGGAGTTGTCTCTGGGAGAAAAGCAGGTACTAGGTACTAGGTACTAGGATCGAGGAAAACCTCTTTTTTAATCCCCTCACCCTGTTCCTCGGTAACTGCTCCCTGCGTTACTCTACCTCCTGCATCCCTGCAGTCGTCTCTCGAAGGGAGAGGGGACCCTTCGTTGGGGTTGTGGTGAGGAGAAATCCGCCGGAGGAGCAAAGATTTTTTCGTTCCCACGCTCTGCGTGGAAACGCCACATAGCAGTGTGAGAGTTGAATTACTAACCAGATCTTCAACAACGGGTCCCCTCTCCCCCCGGGAGAGGGACAGGGTGAGGGGGATCAAGCGAGCTTTTCCTAGTACCTAGTACCTGTACTTATGTAATCTGCCGCCGGTTTTCTTCGCGCTGCTCGCGCCGGAGAATGACGTGAAGCCCTTCAATATTCACCAGCTGTATGTGTTTCCGCTCCACTTTCAACAACCCCTCATCCTGAAAGCGGGTAAAGAGACGGCTGATGGTTTCCACGGCGAGACCGAGATAGTTTCCAATCTCATGCCGCGACATGCTCAGGTAGAAATCAAAAGGTGAGAAGCCTCTGCTCTTGAATCGCTGTGAAAGGCTTAGCAGGAAGTCTGCCAGCCGTTCTTCGGCATTTTTCTTACCCAGCAGGGCAAGCATCTCTTCATCGTGACTGATCTCACGGCTCAGCAGGCGGTACATCTGGTGCTGCAGGCTGGGGATGGTACTGCTCAATTCCACGAACTGGGAGAATGGGATCTCACACACGGCTGAGGTCTCCAGTACCTTGGCAGAGCAGTGATGCCGTCCTTCTTCGATGGCATCCAGCCCGATCAGTTCACCTGGAAGGTGGAATCCAAGTACCTGTTCGCCACCATCTTCGTTGGGTGCGTAGGTCTTGACCGAGCCAGTCTTGACTACATAGAGGTAGTTGAATCTGTCACTCTCCATGAATAGATGATCACCCCTGTGCAGTGGGCGGCTACGCTTGATAATCTTATTCAGCTGTTCTACATCGTCTGGATCCAGGCCCATAGGCAGGCAGAGCGTAACCAGATTGCACCCTGAACAGGCGATCTTGATATTTTCAAAGGATATTACTGTACGGTCATTCACAGAGACGCCCTGGTTATTTTCCGGATGAGGCAAGAGCTATTGTGCAGTGAGGGTTGATCCAGATCAAGCTAGTTTTTGATCTGGATCAAAGATCGTATTTTGCCTTCTGGGGTGTGCGGTTGACTCCGGTAACCTCAGGAGGTAGCGTTTCGCTTCGAATTAACCGTCGGACTCCCACATCACGCAGCAGACTTTGCTATTGACCGATTCAGCAAATCAAGAGAGTTGATGGCGTGGAACAGTGTGACATACAAGGCGGATACGAGTTGCCGCTATCCTGCAACCTGCACTCCGAACTGCTGGAACCGGATGCCGGGTTCTAACCGGAAACCACAACATAATCCGGAGTAAACTGTATACCCCGGATTCAGATTATGGATTTTAATCAGGAGCAGCCCATATGATGACTAAATTTCGCCATAAGTTGAAACAGGATCTCCCTCCAATTGCATTCTTTGGAGTGTTAGTGGCGATAAAAAGCTATTATCTGATTGATTATCTGAGCAACAGCCAGGACGTGTGGCATCTACTGACGAACATCAGCAGCCTGGATGAATTTGGCCGCCTTGCCGGCTATTATCTGACCCATGAGATTTCTTACATATTATTTTATGTGACGGCTCTCGCGTTTGACGTGCTGGTCTTCTTCAGTTTCGTGCTCAGGACAGAGGCCAAGGAACGCCCCAAGGGCTTTTGGGAAGTCTGGTTCCCCTTGATGACCGTTTTTATTCCGGTTACCGGATTCACCCTCCTGTTCATACCGGAAATACGGGGAGCCCTCCCGGGGTATCCCGAAAGCCTATTGGAGATGCTGAATAAAATCAGCCCTATTTACCCGTTTTTCATGAGCATGTCAGGGTTCGTAATCGGTTTTATCGGCGTAGTGTTCAGCATATGGTCACTTTCCTACCTGAAAAGATCTTTCGGTCTTCGTGCCGCGGTGCGTGAACTCGTCACAAGAGGACCGTACAGGGTTGTACGGCACCCTCTCTATTTTGGAGAGATCCTGCACATCCTGGGTATCGCCATATTATCCGCCAAGCCGGCGGCACTCGCCCTGTTTGTCATCGCGGTGATGATGCAGATTGTCAGGGCCAGGGTGGAGGAAAAGAAATTCCTGAACACACTGCCCGAGTACGAAACATACATGCGCTCGACAGGTTTCCTGTGGCCCAGATTCAAGTTCTGATACGCGGACGGGCTAGTGCTCCAACAGGGTTATGAAGGACTCCCGCTGAGCCCATCAATATAACTGGAGCCCTAGCCCGCATTTCTCACCAGGACGACGAGCCCTCGCTTGATCTTTAGAATCCACAAGAAATTTTCCTCAGGTCGCTTCCGGCATCTGCCGTACAGGGATGTACCAATGCCGCGAGTGCAGGATGCACAGGAGCGGCCTGCCTCCCGCGACACT
>JAUUYI010000379.1 GCA_030590525.1 Sedimenticola sp.
AGTAGAGCGGGTCCACCAAACCCAAGTTGTATGTTGCGCAGTGTAATCAGCGCCATTCGGCTCACCTGCAGAGAGTAATTTTGAGTGCATGATAGCAGACAGTATCCCTGCTGCCCGTCGCCGGATCCTGAAATAATAGGGAGTGGCAGTGGCGAAAGCGGGCATGAATATGTGAAAATCGGGGCACGGCCACCTGGGAGGCTGTCGGATTTAACGCTAATCGGCTGCAAATCCCTGGAGAGCGATCAAATCAGCTTATCGAATTCGTTAAATAGGCCTGCTATTCGCCTCATTCGATAAACTGATTTGATTCGCTCCCAGTGATTTTCGCTTCGATCAGTCAAATCCGACAGCCTCCTGGGCCGATCAAACAATAAGCGGCAAATCGAGGGCTGCACGCCCCCGGCCCACACTAAGGGGAGACCACCGAATGAAGACCAAGATCCTGTTGAAAGAAGCGGATATGCCCACCCACTGGTACAACGTGATGGCGGACATGCCAAACCCACCCACCCCTCCGCTGGACCCCAACGGCAATCCGGTAGGTCCCGAGGCGCTGGCCGCCATTTTCCCGGAAGAGCTGATCAAGCAGGAGATGAGCACAGAACGCTGGATCAAGATCCCGGAGGAGATACGGGACGTGCTGCGGCTGTGGCGACCCTCCCCCCTGTATCGCGCCCACCGTCTGGAACAGGCGCTTAACACCCCGGCAAAGATCTATTATAAAAATGAGGCGGTAAGCCCCGCCGGGTCCCACAAACCGAACACGGCAGTGGCGCAGGCCTACTACAACAAGCAGGCGGGCATCAAACGGCTCACCACCGAGACCGGTGCCGGTCAGTGGGGCAGTTCCCTGGCGCTGGCCGGGCAGATGTTTGGCCTGGAAGTAGAAGTCTATATGGTGAAGATCAGCTATGAGCAGAAGCCCTACCGCCGCTCCATGATGCATACCTGGGGTGCCAGCGTCTATCCCAGCCCCTCCACCCGGACCAACGCAGGGCGCCAGATCCTGGAACAGCACCCGGACTCCGAGGGCTCTCTCGGCATCGCCATTTCAGAAGCGGTGGAACTGGCGGCCAGCCGGGACGATACCAACTACGCCCTGGGCTCAGTGTTGAACCACGTCCTGCTGCACCAGACGGTGATCGGTGAAGAGGCCAAGAAGCAGATGGAAATGGCCGGTGACTACCCGGATATGATATTCGCCCCGTGCGGCGGCGGTTCCAACTTTGGTGGTATCGCATTCCCGTTCTTTGCTGACAAGGCAGCCGGCAGGGAGGTGCAACTGGTGGCGGTAGAACCCACCTCCTGCCCCTCGCTCACCAAGGGCCTCTACGCCTATGACTTCGGGGATGCTATCGGCCTCACACCGCTGTTGAAGATGTACACCCTGGGCCACAACTTCGTACCCCCCGGTATCCACGCCGGCGGATTGCGCTACCATGGTGACTCAGCACTGGTGAGCCAACTGCATTACGAAGGGCTGGTGGATGCACTGGCGGTACCGCAGCTGGAGACCTTCGAAGCCGGGGTGCTGTTTGCCCGTACCGAAGCGATCATTCCGGCACCGGAAGCCACCCACGCCATCGCCGCGGTCATCCGCGAGGCAAAACGCTGCGCCGAGAGTGGGGAGCCCAAGACACTGCTGTTCAATCTCTCCGGTCACGGGCACTTCGATATGTCTTCCTACGACCGTTTCTTTGCCGGCGAACTGAGAGACTATGATTACCCGGAAGAGGCCATCAAGGCGTCCCTGGCCGACCTGCCCCAGGTCAAGTTCCCCCAGAACTGATCGGATCAGATGTCAGAGAGCGGGGCGCAGAGTGCCCTTCGGCGGTTCCTACGCAGAGCGTGGGAACCTGGTGATCAGCAAACTTAACGCCATTTCCACTGTCCAACGTATCTCCAGTGATGGTATATAGTTTCCTGATTACCTACGTGTCTAAGCTATGCTCCAAGGCAAGGGGCAGCCTGGACGCCGTAGGGGGGATAAGCGTAGCGCATCCACCCTTCTGGGCGTTGCGGCATGTGGTCAGGCCATTGGTGGATGC
>JAUUYI010000368.1 GCA_030590525.1 Sedimenticola sp.
CAGCGCCCCAGGACGATGAGCCGGTAGAAGACGAAATTGCGCAATGAAAGAGCAGATGAGCGATTCCAGCCAACCCCGTAATATCAGCGCACGAGAGACCGCCCTGGCAGCGGTCGACAAGCTGCCGGTTGAGTCAACCAGCCTGGTCAAGTACCAGTCCCGTGGCCGCGTTGCCGTGATCGGTGGTATGGAGGCGCTGGAATTCGCACCCCGCCTGGGTGCTGGTCTGCAGCCACAGGTTTTACTGACTGAAGGCGTGGAAGAGCCGGGTGTCCCGGTTATCCCGGTAGCGGGTAGAAGCATCAGGATCGAAGGGTATCTTGGGGCATTCAAGGTTCAGTTGGGCGAAGCGGGAAGTCCCAATGCCGAGACAGTTGCGGTCGATCTGGTGCTCGATCTCAGCCCGACGCCTCTCCTGTCCATGGCTATGAAGCCGCCGGGTTATTTTACCTCAGCAACGGACGAACAGAGTCTGGATAATGCGGTCGCTACGTTGAGTGGATTGACCGGCAGCTTTGAGAAGCCGCGTTATTTCGCCTACGACCCTTCCATCTGTGCCCATGGCCGTTCCGGACAGATTGCCTGCACGCGCTGCATAGATGCCTGTCCGGCAGAGGCGATCGGCTCTCTGGGTGAGTCTGTTGAGGTCGATCCCTATCTGTGTCAGGGCGGGGGTGTCTGCGCCAGTGTCTGCCCGAGTGGGGCCATTCGCTACAGCTATCCGGATGTGGCGGACACGCTCACAAAGATACGCACGCTGCTGCGCATCTATCGGGAACAGGGTGGGCAGGAGCCGGTAGTGGTTTTTACCGCGGATGCGGATGGGAGGCCCCCGGCATTGAAGCAGGCCAATCTGTTGCCGGTCATGGTCGAAGAGCTGGCAAGCATTGGGCTGGAAGTGTGGCTGTCGGCACTCGCATACGGCGCACAGGCCGTCCTGCTGGTTGAGGGTGGTTGCATGCCCCCGGGCGTGGCTGCTGCACTGAAAGATCAGTTCGAGGCGGCAGCTGACATTCTGGATGCGATGGGATACCCCCGTGATGCAATCCGTGTGACCAACCAAGCTGAGCTGACCGAAAAAGTGGAGGTGGCTATGCCGGTGACCGATCCCGCAGGTTACTACGGAACCGGCGGGAAGCGACAGATCGTCTATATGGCGATAGATCATCTCTACGAGCAGGCCGTGCAACCCAAGCCAATGGTGAATCTGAGTGCCGGTGCGCCGTTCGGAGCAGCTTATATAGAAGAGGGGGCCTGTACGCTCTGCCTTGCCTGTATCGGTGTATGTCCCGGTAAGGCCTTGCAAAGTGGTCAGGGGCTGCCACAGGTGAGGTTCATCGAGGCCAACTGCCTGCAGTGTGGAATGTGTACCCGCACCTGCCCCGAGGATGCTATCTGGATTACCCCGAGGCTGCTGTTTGACCGATCGGCTCGCGCTCGGGTGCGAGTTCTGTATGAAGAGGAGCCATTCTGTTGCACCGTTTGTGGAAAACCCTTCGCGACTCGTTCGGTGATCGACAAAATGCTGGCAAAGCTGCAGGGGCATTGGATGTTCCAGAGTGAACGAGCCCGTAATCGTCTGACGATGTGCGACGACTGCAGGGTAGTGGACATTATGCAGGATGCAGATGCCATGGATTCGGTGAATGATGGACAAAAACTTCAATAAAGGTACCGCAATTGGGTAATAGTACTCCCTATCGTTCAGTTTTTTCAGACCCATATTGGCCCAGTGTTTGCGACCCATACTAGAGGGAGATGTGATGCCGAACCAGAGTCAGGCAATCCAGAAAGAGGTCGTTGATACCGGGGCCAGCGCCGACGGAGCTGTAACCTTTACCGAACTCGATGCGCGGGCGCAAGAGCAACAGTATCGCGCGGGGGCCTATGGATTGCTGGCGGGGCTGTTGCGTTCGCCGCCAGATCAGGCGGTATTGGAGCGCATCTCGGGTTTTGCTTCAGTGGAACCTTCAGAGCGTGAACTGGAGCTGGCGATGTCGATGTTGGGTCTGGCCTCTTCCAGCTGCAGCCCGGTTGCAATCGAGGATGAATTTCACGCTCTGTTTATCGGCCTGGGTAGAGGCGAACTGGTGCCCTATGGCTCCTGGTATCTCACCGGGTTCCTGATGGAAAAACCGTTGGATCGCCTGCGGGATGACCTGCGGGAGCTTGGTTTTCAGCGGGGCTCTGGTGTGCATGAACCCGAGGATCATGCCGCGGCGCTGTGTGAGGTGATGCTCATGCCGCGGCGCTGTGTGAGGTGATGCTCATGCTGATCAGCGACGGTGTAGAGCTGACCCGGCAGTCACACTTCTTCAATACCCATATGACGGATTGGCTCGAGCGCTTTTTTATCGACCTGAGTGTAGCAAAAGCTGCTGTTTTCTATCGGGCTGTGGGGCGTTTCGGCATTGCATTTACAGAGTTTGAGAAGCGTTACCAGGCCA
>JAUUYI010000255.1 GCA_030590525.1 Sedimenticola sp.
GCGATGATCGCCCTCACCCTGCTGATCAAGTTCACCCGCATCGGCAAGGCGATGCGCGCCACCTCCCAGGATCGGATCATGGCGCGACTGGTGGGGATCAATGTGGACCGTGTGATCTCGGTCACTTTTATTGTCGGCTCGGCGCTGGCCGCCATCGGTGGCCTGCTGATCGCCTCCCACATTGGCCAGATCAACTTCTTCATCGGCTTCATCGCCGGCATCAAGGCCTTCACTGCGGCGGTTCTGGGGGGGATTGGCTCCATTCCGGGGGCGGTGCTGGGCGGTTTCATCCTCGGCCTGACCGAGAGTTTCGCTACCGGCTATGTCTCCAGCGACTACGAGGACGTATTCGCCTTCTCGCTGCTGGTGCTGATCCTCATTTTCAAGCCGTCGGGACTCCTCGGCCGCGCCGAAATACAGAAGGTTTGACTCGTGATCGCCCCTGTCGCTGTAACAAAAACATTCTCAGACGGAGTCACGGGGAAGAAGAGATGAATGAGCCTTGCCCGGTGCGCACGGCAGAACCGCGCAGACCCTACGCAGCTGGGAGATGGGGTAGGGTGTGCGCCGCTCGCGGTGCGCACCGTGGATCTGGCATGCGGCAATTGTTTCGTGTCGATGCAAGGGTAACGGCATGCTGATCCCCTGGCAGGAGTTGAAACGATCACTGCTGGTCTCTCTCTGGTTCGTCTTTCTCACCTTTCCTATCATGGTGATCAAGGTCGATCCCATCGAGCGGGTGGTGCAGTGGCGCTGGGATAATATGGTCTTCGTTGCCATCGGCAGCTTCGTCGTCTCCTTGCTGGTCCGGGTCTGGTTCACTCAGAAGGAGCGGCGGCGTGAACGCCTTGCCCGCAGTGAGGCGATAGAGCGGGAGAGCCTGCTTCAGATCATATTGCGGGAGCCCCGCTACCTCTATCCACTGGCGGCGGCGGTGATGGTGTTTGCCCTCAGCTTCCCGTTTCTCTTCTCCACCTACCAGACCAACATCATGATCACCGCGCTCATGTATGTGATGCTGGGGCTGGGGCTCAACATCGTGGTGGGCATCGCCGGCCTGCTCGATCTGGGCTATGTGGCTTTCTACGCGGTGGGGGCCTACAGTTATGCCCTGCTCAATCTGCACTTCGGGCTCGGTTTCTGGACCCTGTTGCCGGTCGGCGCCCTGCTGGCCGCCACCTTCGGTGTTATCCTTGGCTTTCCGGTGTTGCGCCTGCGCGGCGACTATCTGGCCATCGTCACCCTTGGCTTTGGTGAGATCATCCGTCTGATCCTGGAGAACTGGAACGCATTCTCCCAGGGGCCCAGCGGCATCGCCAATATCCCACGGCCCGGCTTCTTTGGCATGGCCCTCTCGCTGGATCAGGCCATCAGCTACCTCTACTATCTGATGATCGGGCTGGTGCTGATAACCATCTTTGTGGTCAACCGGCTGCAGGACTCCCGCCTGGGACGGGCCTGGATCGCCCTGCGGGAGGATGAGATCGCCTGTCAGGCGATGGGTATCGACAAGACCAAGACCAAACTCACCGCCTTTGCCCTGGGCGCCACCTGGGCCGGGCTGGTGGGGGTGATCTTTGCCGCCAAGACCACCTTCATCAACCCGGCCAGTTTCACCTTTCTGGAGTCAGCGATCATCCTCTCCATCGTGGTGCTGGGCGGGATGGGTTCCATCATCGGTGTGATCATGGGTGCCTTTATCCTGATCCTGCTTCCTGAGTACCTGCGTGGCCTCTCCGAATACCGGATGCTGGCCTTTGGCGCGATCCTGGTGGGCATGATGATCTTCCGTCCCCAGGGGTTCATCTCCACCGTGCGCCGAACTTACCATTTCGAGAAGAAGCCCAATGACGAATGAGGGTGTGGTCCAGCCCACTGTGGTTGCGCAATGACCCGGCCGATTCTCCAGGTCAATCGCCTCTCCATGGAATTTGGTGGTATCCGGGCAATGAATCAGCTGGACCTGGATGTCAATGCCGGGGAGATCGTGGCGCTGATTGGCCCCAACGGGGCTGGCAAGACCACCTTCTTCAACTGTGTCACCGGCATCTATGACCCGACCGGTGGGGATATCCTGTTAAATCCACATGGGCGGAAATCGGTCCGCCTCAACGGCCTGAAACCCAACAAGGTGACCGAGCAGGGGTTGGCTCGGACCTTCCAGAACATCCGCCTGTTTTCCAACATGACGGTACTGGAGAATGTGATGATCGGGCGTCACTGCCGCACCAGCTCCTTTATCGTAGGCGCCATCTTTCGTCCTCTCTCCACGCGACGGGAAGAGCGGGAGACGGTGGAGCGGAGCTATGAGATCCTGGAAAAGGTGGGGCTGGCAGGGCAGGTGAACGAGTT
The DNA here is from genome assembly GCA_030590525.1 of Sedimenticola sp. Classification (GTDB taxonomy): domain Bacteria; phylum Pseudomonadota; class Gammaproteobacteria; order Chromatiales; family Chromatiaceae; genus JAUXBK01. Next base: position 2,353 of record JAUUYI010000255.1, read on the forward strand.
TGCCAAAAATCTCCCCTATGGCGCCCAGCGCAGGCTGGAGATCGGCCGGGCGCTGGCTACTGAGCCGTTCCTGCTGCTGCTGGACGAGCCGGCGGCGGGGATGAATCCTCAGGAGACCAGTGAGCTCGACACCCTGATCACCCGGATCCGGGATGAAGGTCATGCCATCCTGTTGATCGAGCACGACATGAAACTGGTGATGAGCCTGTCGGACCGGATCTTCGTCATGGACTACGGTCGCAAGATCGCCGACGGGACACCGGAGCAGGTGAGCTCCAATCCCGATGTGATCAAGGCCTATCTGGGTGAGGATATCGATGCTTGAGTTGCGCAACGTTCAGACCTTCTACGGCAACATACAGGCCCTGAAGGAGATCACTCTGGAGATCGGGGAGGGGGAAATCATCACCCTGATCGGGGCCAACGGGGCGGGCAAGAGCACCACCCTGATGTCGATCTGCGGCATCGTTCCCCCGCGCAGTGGGGAGATCCTGTTCCGGGGGGAGCGGATCGAGCGCCTGGGTACCGACCAGATCGTGGCCCGGGGGATCTGCCAGGTGCCGGAGGGGAGACATATCTTCCCCCAGCTGACGGTACAGGAGAACCTGGACATGGGCGCCTTCCTGCGCACCGACAAGGGGGGTATCCGGCAGGATCTGGACTACGTGTTCGCGCTCTTTCCTATTCTGGAGGAGCGGCGTCATCAGGCAGGCGGCAACCTCAGCGGTGGCGAGCAGCAGATGCTGGCCATGTCCCGGGCCCTGATGGCCCGCCCCGACCTGCTGCTGCTGGATGAGCCCTCCATGGGATTGGCCCCGCTGGTCATCCGTCAGATCTTCGAGATCATCCGCCAGATAAACCAGGAGCAGAACACCACCATCTTCCTGGTGGAGCAGAACGCCAACCAGGCGTTGCGCATCGCCAACCGGGGCTACGTGATCGAGACTGGCCGCATCACCCTGACCGATAGCGCCGATCGCCTGCTGACCAATCCGGAGGTGCAGAAGGCGTATCTGGGAATTTGAAGCAGGGCCAAGGAGTAAGAACAGGACCGAGGGCCAAGGAAAAAAGGGACAGAGGAGCTTGTGCCAGTCGCTGTTTTGTGTGGTGTTTGCTTTTCTTTGGTCCTTTTTTTCCTTGGCCCTCGGTCCTGCTTTTATCCTTGGTCCTGCCTCTTAAGGTAAAATGGTTTTAACACCATCCTCGCTACCCAGTATCAGCACATCCGCCGGGCGCAGGGCAAACAGGCCGTTGGTGACTACGCCGGCGATGTTATTGATCTGCATCTCCAGCTTGGTGGGTTCCATGATCCTCAGGTTATGGACGTCGAGGATGACGTTGCCGTTGTCGGTGACGAACTCCTCACGCCAGACTGGGGTGCCTCCCAGCTTTACCAACTGTCTCGCCACGTGGCTGCGGGCCATGGGGATCACCTCCACCGGCAAGGGGAACTCGCCCAGCAGATTTACCAGCTTGCTGTCGTCCGCGATGCAGACGAACCTGCGGCTGGCGCCGGCCACGATCTTCTCGCGGGTGAGCGCCCCGCCACCCCCCTTGATCAGTTGCAGATGGCTGTTCGACTCGTCTGCACCATCCACATAGAGGTCGAGCTCACCGCTGGCATTGAGGTCGAACACCGGGATGCCGTGGGACTTCATCCGCTCACTCGATACC
>JAUUYI010000016.1 GCA_030590525.1 Sedimenticola sp.
CCAGGGTGAGGGTGATTAAAATCAAAGCGTTATCTCTTTTGATCCCCTCACCCCAACCCTCTCCCGGGGGGAGAGGGGGCGTTTTGCAAGAGCCTCTGAGGTCATCGTTTTGCCGGTGGTATCGAAGGCGGCCCTGGCCGCATCCGAAGTCTGGCGAATACCGGTCAGTACCGGTGTCAACTCAGCATCCAGTTTACGCACCAGAAGGTCGGTATCTTTTGCTGATACAGCAGATGATCCGAAGTAACAGCTTCTCATCCAGTACCGCCGGCTCAACACCCTTTGACCTGCCAACTCCGGTCGAACTCAGGAAACGCCTATACAATTTTATTCAGCACCGCCGAATAAAACCACAGCGGATCAAGGTGCTCAAGCAAGTTCTCGATGCGCTGGGACAGAAGGAGGAGATACTCCGGGAAAAACTGGCCCGGTCCGCCACTTCGGCCGACCGCAAGCGGTTGCATGGCGAACTGGCCATCCTCAATCGGCAGCGTCAGAAAGGAGAGGCACGACTCGAGGCGTTATCACCTAGGAGCCTGTCCGAGAATAGGGGCCCACTCCACTCAACCGGGGTTGTTCCAAAACGCACCCGATACGGGCTATGATGTGCTGACAGATACCCTGTCAGACTAAAACCGGTATCCGGCACTCTTTGCAATATCGGGGGATTCACCTCGCAGAGGGTGGCGGCCCAAGGAGTGAGTGTATGCATCCCACCCGTTTGTTGAGCCTTGTATTCGCGGTTCTGGTTTCTCTGATGCCGCTTGGCACCTTTGCCGAGTCTCCGCCCGGCGACCGGCAGGAGCGTTCTATCACCATCAGCGCCGGCTTGGAAGGGCGCGGTTACTGGGGGGTGGCCACACGCTTGCAACAGGTGGCGGAGGAACAGGGATTCAAGGTGGAGGTGATGGAAAGCGTCGGATCTCTGCAGAACCTGCAGCGTCTGAGGGACCCGGACAGCCCGGTCAGCCTGGCCCTGGCCCAGGCAGATGCACTGCAGCACCATCTCAGCAGCAGCCCCAACCCGATAAACTCGATAGAGCCTCTCGAATACATCGGCCTGGAGTGTGTGTTCATCATAGCCGGGGCCGGCAGTGACATCCGAACCATCGATGATCTGAAGCAGGATGCCGGGCATCGTATCGCCATCGTCAGCCCGGAGAGCGGGGTTGCTGTCACCTTCCAGTACATGAGCGCTTTGGATCCAAAACTCCGCAATACGCAGCCCGTGTACATGGACACCGAAAAGGCGACGCATGAATTGGCAGCCGACGACACGCCTGTGGATGCGGTCATGCTGGTACAACGGCCCAAGGTCCTCAGCCCCGAGTTAAAACTCGCCCTGGAGCACCCGGATAAATATCGCTTCGTCGCCATAAAAAACGGGAAGCTGGACCAGCGGCTACCTAATGGGGAAGCAGTCTACCAGCCAATCGATGTGGTTCTACTGCGTTCCGGCGGGATGGCCAAGGTCAGCGTGGAGACCATCTGCACCAAAGGATTTCTGGTAGCCAACAAACAGAAGCTCAGCACCGATCAAATGGCGAAACTCAAACAGCTGATCGACTACCACTGGATGCGGGTGTATTCGACGGAGTAGCGGTCACGCACCAATCCTATCAAAAAAACCCCACGGACCACCGCGGGGTTTTTTCTGCTCCATGACCCAGGACAGACCGGCGTACTGTCGCGCAGCAAACTGGGCGCAGGAGCGCCTTATTCCGGAACAACGTTGGTCGCGCTGAGTCCCTTGGGGCCATTTTCGACCTCGAAAGAGACCTGCTGGCCTTCCGCCAGAGACTTGAAACCACTGGCCTGGATCGCATTGAAATGAACGAATATGTCATCGCTTCCATCTGCCGGTGCGATAAAGCCGTAACCCTTGCTGTCGTTGAACCACTTAACTGTGCCTTTAGCCATGTTTCCTTACCTCTATAATAAAATTCATTGAGCAAATATGTTGAACCAAAATCAGACCTGAGTACACGATGACCACGCAGGGCTTTCGTACAGACTGCTCGATCTCTTTTCCGGATTGGCGTGCAGATTGTTACTGGAAAACACGGAAGGAACTGCTGTACCGCGAGGAACGACCAAACAACCACAAGAAAAACTGCCACGTCGCGAACCATACACCATCCCCTGGCATTTGCCTACGTTTTTTGACGTTTGCGATTCATGCGGGATCGGCTCATTTAGATGACTGTCCGCAGGAGGCGGGGATAAACTTGCCGAGATCGGTGATGGCATGATCCAGCGCCGGAGAATCAGGGCATGAAAGGATTCATGGCACCCATAGGGCGGGAGATCTGACGCACGTTCTCACGCATGATGGCAACCCCCCCGGTCATACGCCCGACGCGCACACTCATGTTGCCCATGCTATGGCTCATCCGCGCCATCCCCTGGTCGATTCCCTCCATATCATCCACTATTTGATTCATGCTGCTCCGCATACTGGGAAGAACCTCGGCCATAGCCGCCGTATGGGCGTTGATCTGGACCATGTGCTCCATGGACTCGTCGAAGGAGATTACATTATCGGTAATATTCTGCATCTTCAGGGAGACACTCTGCATATTGTAATGCATTGAATCCATGTTATTCACGATACCACTCATATTTTCGTACAGGATCCTGACATAGTAGACATTGAATGCAGCAATAATAATCAACAGGAGTGATATCGATATGACCACTATCTTGTTAATGTAAAAATGGTAGTGTCTCTCATCCAGGTGCACCTGAGTCTCCCGGCTCAGGCGGGCCACCATCTCGATCAATATACGTTTTGTATCTGCCGACGGCATGGCTGACTCCTATGGAAATGGAAACATCTTCTCCATACTACGGGCCGGCGTCGCCATGCGCTGCATGTCAATGCTCATCAGGTGCACCTGATCATCCATCTGCGATACCGAGGCGGAGATGCTTTCGACGTTGCCGGTCAGAGTATACACATGACTGCCAATGCTGGCGACGATGGTGCGCATTGCCTCCAGATCAGCGGTGATATTGTTCATCTCTCGATCCATGGTTCCGGTCTGCTGGTCGATGAGTTCCAGCAACGCAACCCGGTGTACCATGGAATCGATGGATGAGCTCATCTGCCCCATCTGGGTATCGATGAGAGTAAAGTTGATATTCATGTCCGCGACCACGGCGGATATGCGATTGATCTGAGCGGAAAGGGTCAGCAGCAGAATCAGGATGGAGACGGCGATCAGGCCAAGGACCACCATGCCCACCCGGATGCTGCTCTTGAGATCGTTGCCCAGTTTGTCCTTCATCTGGATCTGACTCACGATAATCGCCTCGAACGAGCGGGCGGCACGCAGAAACTGCTCTTCGGATATGCCGTCGTCGCTATCTGATCCGGGGGGTGGTCTCTTATCGGTCATACTGACATTTTCCGGTTATTTGGAATAAGTACCCAGTCAGCGCCACAGGGTCGGGAGCCAGGAGGCTTATTAGTAAGTAAAGGTAATTATCGCACAAATTACCATTCATGACGCAGACTTACCAGCCACACGAACAAACCTGAAATAGTCTTTTATTTCAATAAATTACATTATTCATACGTAACTTAATTAAGCCGGAGCAAGCGAGTAGGGTGGATCAAGGAGCGCAGCGACGGATCCACCAACGCGACCTAGCCTGGTGTATCCGCTCCGCTTGATACACCCTACATTTTAAATTCTTGCCTGGTGTTATTGAGAAGTTACGTTTTAAGTGGGTAAAAAATGTGCAGACTATAGTTAGTCTCCTCGTTTTTCATGCGTTGGCTACGGGATGCACTCACCCCTTCTCAATTTAAGTGGAGACCGTGAACTATGAGTTCATTGAACGGAGAAGTGACTCGCGTTGACCAAAGGGTCGGAGACGCTCTGCAGTTGAGAATATTTGGCGATGAATTTTACGCGCGCCGTGAAACACTGGACGGTTACACTGTTATCTATGACACCGAACAACACCGTTACTGCTACGCTACCCTGGCTGTCGGACGCTTTGTCTCCACCGGCATTCCTGTCCACAAACCCGTACCCCGGAGTTTACGGAAGCATCTCAAAGAAGATCCGGACGTCCGCAACGAAAAGTTTGGCCTGCGTTATGCGCGTCTCAGGCCACCCGAGGAAGCTGCCGAAACGGGGCTGATGCGCACGCTTGGCCCGGATGGAGGCCTGCTTAGGGCTCGCACAACAATAAGTCCCTGAATTTGGGGCGTCGAGACGCCCGTCTGGCAAGGCGCGAGAACACAAGGGGCATTGTTCAACGCTTCTTTAACTCAAGTTTCGGAGTTCAAATGATATAAAAGGCTGAATCAGACCGTCCCTTCCTCCTCTCAGGAGAAGGATAGGATGAAGGGGATTTAAAAAATCGCTTGTTCCCTTGATCAAGTGGGTGGATTACCGTTGTAGGGCCGAATTCATTCGGCCAATTCGGTGGTCGAATAAATTCGACCCTACATTTCTGCTGACAGCAATGAACTCCGAAACTTGAGCTTTAAAAGGGGGTATTCATGTTTAAAAGGAGATATTCATGAAAGATAAGTTGTGTGTGCGAACAGGCCTTGTACTCACGAGTTGTATCCTGCTCGCGTCTTGCGCGAACGATGGAACCATAAAAAAAACTGTGACTATGGAAGAAGGAGATCTATTGCTCACAAGCGCCGATGTTCGATTCGTCCTGCGTGAGTCGCCGGCCATGGTTGAGGGGGGTGTTGTCAAACCAAAATTCATTATATGTGCAGAACCCAGCCCCGATATCGCCAAGGTGATATCGAGTGCCTCTAACATAGGTCTGGCAGCCACAGCCAATCTGCCGCAAGGTATCAGCCCCGAAGCGGCCGCTGCCTTCTCCAGAGAACAAGCCGCCGCGATGGCGCAGTTGGGGGAAAGAGTAGCTACCATCCAACTTCTTCGTGATGGGCTCTATCGGGCGTGTGAGGCCTACGCAAACGGGGCCCTATCCAGCACCGCGTATGCCGTGCTGTTAAGCCGCTACGACGACACCATGATTACATTGCTGCAAAGTGAACTGGCAGCGGGCGCGTTCGGGAGGACACTCGCCGCCCTGACCGGTGAAGCGACGGGGGAGGCCACGGCCACTTTAGAAACCTCCTCGTCTCTGAAGGAGCACAGCGAGATCCTTGGTGAGCTTACAGAATCCGTCAAACAGAGCAGTGATGTAGAATCCTCACTGAAAGAGGCCAGAAAGCATAATGATGCGCTGCAGAGAGAATTAGACGAGAGTAAAGATGAAGTGGGGAATTTTAGAGACGAATTGAGTGCTGCCGAAGCAAGAGATGCCTCTCAGGAAACACAAAACAACCTGAAGGAACGGATCAAGACGTCCGAGGCGAGAAAAACCAGCCTGGAGACCAGCCTGGAACACGCCTCAAAGTCAGTTGCGTCGCTCGAGTCGTCTCATGCGAGCAAGACACGAGAGGTTAAAGATCTGGAGAGGAGACTCGAGGACAAGCTGGCCGCTGCAGCCAAGGGCACAGCCAAAGCTGGAGCTATTGCTGCAGGTGCTATTACCCCCGGACAGCAAAAAGTCGAAATAGCCAAGGTCTTACATGAGATGCAGCGGGAGTATCTCAATAACATCAACGGTGATGCGCTAGAGGTGGCCTGCATCGTGGCTTTGGACAAGCCGCCCGGCACTCAACTGACAAGTTTCGCGGAGATCTGTAAAAAAGGTGAGTTTTTTGCAAAGGGGATCAATATCTTAGAAAACATTATCCAGGAAAAGTTTGCGCTGAAAAAGATGGAACTGGCGCCCATAGTCAAAGCGCTTAATTCGAAAGGAGCCGTGAGTCGGCGGAGGCAAGACGTGCTGATGTTGCAGTTCGTGTTGAACAAGGTCGATAACGCTGGCATCGCCCAAGACGGCATTTACGGCAAGGAGACCACGGACGCGGTGCGACGATTCCAGGCGGCAAACGGTCTGAAGGCAGATGGAAATTCCGGTCCTGCTACTATGGAAAAGTTGCTTGAGAAGCTCTAATCGGGGTCTCTCTATCTGTACGTTCCCTCGAGTGTTTCACTCGAGGGAGCGTGGCACGGATTCGGAAAATCAAAAAGATAATTAATCAATCTTGGCTCTTCAGAGCTCGCAAAATAATAAATTATCCAATCCTGCTTGTCGCTAAACCCAGCTTTCGCGTTGCAGATTCGGTTGCATAATCAACGATATGCACCGTGCATGGAGGTACAAGTGTCACGGGTACAGGAAGTACAAGAGCGACCGCCCTTATCTGCGCCTTGATGCTGTACTGATATCCTGCGCAATTTGGGGTGATTTATTCTTACCCCGGCCCTTATGCCTCTACCCCGACCTGCGTGTCAGCTCCGCATCGAGGAGAGCGGAGATCCGCTGCTCCAGCAGCCGATGTAACCGTTGTCGGATCTCGCCCTCCAGTTCGGCGCCCAGCCGCTCGATCACATGCCTGGTCAACTCACCGGAAAGCCGTTCAAGATCCTGCTCGAGATGGACCAGCAGCGAGGATTTCAGCTCGGCGATCAAACGGGGGTAATCCGGCACCTGAACGGGCGGGGCTGCTTCTGCCGGCTTTACCGTGGCCGCCTGCCGCTCGTCGTCATTCACCTCCGTTTCCGGGGCCGAGCCAGGGATCACCACCTCATCGAGGATGGGGATCCCGAGGGGATCTACCGGAAACGGGCTCTGTGGCTCCGGCGCATCCCCGGGCGGACCCGGATTCAGGCGTCGAATCAGATCGTCCTGTTTATTCATTATTTTTTGATCTCGTGACTCTCCAGCGGGTAACCCCGGTCGCGATAGAAACGGTACCGCTCCCGGCCGGCCTTGCGCGCAGTCTCATCCCGGTCGATGGGCTCCAGTACCCGCTCGAAGCGACTGAAGAAGCCGGGGACCTCGCTGCAGAGATTGATCAGTACACCGTGTTCCTCCCCCGGATCGCCGCATTGGCCGATCAGTATGGGGTTAAGCCCGGGATTACACTCTCCCACCAGGCCGTGGGGCAGGAAACTACCCTGACTGAAGGTCCACAGCAGCTTGTCCAGCCGGCGGGCCGCATCCTCTGCGCTGGTGTGCAGATAGATCCGGTTGCCTTGGTTCCAGGCCTTTTCGGCCAGCCGGCAGGCGAGCACGAAGCGGTCACTCCCCACTCGCTCAGCGAGAATATAAAAGTCAATCCGGGTCATCTGATACTCCGTCATCCACTCGTCTGGTCCCCACGCAACGCACTACCCACGGGGCTCCCACGCCCCACGTGGACACCCGTTCCATCCGCTCACTCAAGCCTTGCTTTTCCGTGGACCACAGCGCTGCAGCAGAAACTGGGTCAGCAGCCCTACCGGCCGGCCGGTGGCACCTTTCTCCGAACCACTCTTCCAGGCGGTGCCGGCGATGTCCAGGTGTGCCCATCTGTACTTATCGGTGAAGCGGGAGAGGAAACAGGCGGCGGTAATGGTGCCGGCCCCTTTGCCACCGATGTTGGCTATGTCGGCAAAATTGCTGTCCAGCTGGCTCTGGTAGTCGTCCCAGAGTGGCAGGCGCCAGGCCCGGTCACCACTCTCTTTACCCGCATCCAGCACTTCGTCCGCCAGTTCTTCATCGTTACTCAGAAGCCCGGATGCATGCGATCCCAGCGCCACGATGCAGGCGCCGGTGAGCGTGGCGATGTCGATCACCGCTGCTGGTTTGAAGCGTTCCGCGTAGCTGAGGGCATCGCACAGGATCAGCCGGCCCTCCGCGTCCGTATTCAGTACCTCGATGGTCTTTCCTGACATGCTGGTGACGATATCCCCAGGCTTGTTGGCATTGCCGTCCGGCAGGTTCTCCGAGGATGGAACGATGCCGATTACATTGATCCCCAGGGACATCTCCACGCAGGCGGCCATGGTTCCCAGCACACTGGCGCCACCACACATGTCGTACTTCATCTCATCCATGGCAGCGGAGGGCTTGATCGAGATCCCGCCGGCATCGAAGGTGAGGCCCTTGCCGACCAGTACCACCGGTTTCTCCCCCACTTTCCCGCCCCTGTAATCCATGATGATCAGCTTGGCGGGCTGGCTGCTGCCCCGGGAGACCGAGAGCAGGGCACCCATGCCCAGCTCCTTCATCTGTCTCTCTCCCAGCACCTGCACCTTCAGCTTGCGGGATCTGCGGCCCAGGGCCCTGGCACGGCCGGCGAGGTAGGTAGGGGTGCAGATATTTCCCGGCAGATTGCCGAGCTCTTTTGCCAGGGCGCTGCCGTTGGCCATTGCCAGGCCGTGGCTGATGGCTTTGTCGGTGATCCTTGAGCGTCGCCGGGTGCCGATGAACAGTCCCATCCGTTTCAGTGGGCGCTTCGGTTTTTTCACTTCGCTCTTGCACTGGTCGAACCGGTACAGCCCCTCTTCGCTGGCAAGGATGGTCTCACGCAGCGTCCGGTACAGGCTGGCATCAGCGATCGGTAGTAGCGAGAGGGTAGTGATGGCCTCCAGGGGGTGGGCATCGTTGAGAAGGCCGATCGCGGCCGCTGTTGCCTTGCGCAGGGCAGGCAGGTCGAACTCCTTGGACGCGCCGGCACCCACCAGCAGCACCCGCTCACAGGCCATGCCAGGGAGGTCGTACAGCAGCAGGGTCTGTCCGCTCTTGCCCTCGAAATCCCCCTTTTTCAGGATGCGCTGGAGCTGACCGTTGCTGGCCTTGTCCAGGGCTGCTGCAGGTTCCGATAACTCACGTCCCGCATAGACGCCGACGATCAGACAGGCGGTTTTCTGTTTTGCCAGATCACCGCGTTTCAGTGTGTATTCCATGGGGTCTCCCGAGGTTGGTTTCTGCCTTTGCTCTATTATTGCTGTTTTATGGTCGGGGAAACAGGGCGTGGAAAAAGTAAGCACACATTTAATCCCTTTGGGGTTCAATTCCCCGCCGCTTGCGGCGAAACCTGTAGGAGCGGGCTTTCCGCGAACAGTGCTCTTGCCACTGCCAGAGCATTTCGCGGGCAAGCCCGCTCCTACACCTTGGTTCCGGCTGTGCCGGGTCAGGGCCTCTCAACGGGTTTTACCTGGCGCTTACGGAGAGGGTTATTTACCCAGCTACCTCGACCCGGTTCTTGCCGTTGTGTTTTGCCTGGTAGAGTGCACTGTCGGTCCGGCTGACCATCTCGTTCTCCTGCTCACCTCCCCGATGCTCGGCAACCCCGAAGCTGGCACTCACCTTCCCGATACCGGAGAACTCGAGCAGTTCGATTTTATGGCGCAACTGCTCCGCCAGCTGCCGCGCCCCATCCAGGTCGGTCTCCGGGCAGACAATGAGAAACTCCTCGCCACCCCAGCGGCCCAGTACGTCGGTGGCACGGATATTGGCACGCAGCGCCCCGACCACCCCGACCAGGACCCGATCCCCCGCCGGGTGACCGAAACTGTCGTTGATCGCCTTGAAGCCATCCAGGTCCAGCATAATGGTGGAGAATGTCTGGTGATAGCGATCGGCGCGCAGGATCTCCTGCTGGAATACCTCCTCCAGTCGCATTCGATTGTAGATCTGGGTCAGTCGATCGGTGATCGAGAGCCGCACCAGCTCTGAGCCCTTTTCCAGTAACAGGCGGTTGGTCTCTGCAATCTTGTCATTGGCCAGTTTGATCTCCCGGTTGAAACGGGCCAGCTGACGATTTCGATAGAGGAAAAGTGCCAACGCCAGCACGAACACCCCGGCCATCTTCCACACCAGACCGTTATCGGAGTGGCGCTCGTAACGGACCGAGATCCACTTGTTCTCGATTTGATGTTTCAACCCGGGATCCATCGCATTCAACGCCTTGTCCAGGATCGACAGCAGTTCCGATTCATCACTCCGCACCGCGGTCCCAAGATCCCAGGTGATACCCAGGTTGCCCGCAATCTTGACATCGGGAAAACCCAGCTGCTGGATGGCGTAGCCGATGGTCGGGACGGAATCGATGAAACCAAAGATTTCCCCATTGCGAACCTTTTCCAGACCATCACTGACGTTCTCCACCTCCTTCAGGCGTACCCCCGGATAGCGTGCGCGCAGTATCTCGATCATCGCGTATCCTCTCACCACCCCCATCTGCTGGTCGAGCACCTGCTCCAATCGTTCGATGAACGGCTCTTCGCTGCGGGTGGCGACCACCAGGGAGAATTTGAAATAGGGTTCGGTGAACGTCATGAATTTCCGGCGCTCGGGCGTCGGCGCCGCGAGCGCGAGAATGTCACAGGTCCGAGACCTGGCGTATTCCATGGATTTGGCCCAGGTTCCAGTCTGTATCAGTTCGAAAGTGAGCCCGCTCCCCTCCGACAACGCCTCGATATAGTCAGCACCCATGCCGATATAGTGTCCATTCTCATCGATGGACTCGAACGGCATCCAGTCGGGATCGACGCACATTCGGATAGCACCCCGGGCCTCCAGGTAACGCTCTTCCCCGGGGGAGAGGAACATCTTCCTATCGCCTGTGACCGACTCCGTATAGCTGCTCCACTTACGCCTCAGGGCAATCATCTCCTGTTCACTGATGAGGTCCATGGCTTTTTGCAGTATATCGCGCAACAGCGGGTTCTCTTTGCTGACCGCGAGACGGAGGTTGCTGTTAAACCGCTCATCCTTTACCTGGCCGGCCAGTTTCACATTGGTGATGAAGTTCCTCTCGATCAGGTACTTCACGACGCTTATCTTCCCCAGCGTGGCATCGGCCTGCCCGTACGCGACCGCTTCCAATGTCTGCTGCATGTCATCGAACAGCTTCAGCTTTATTTCGGGGTAATAGCGCTCGAGCAACTCCTGGGTATAGAAGCCCCTGGCAAGGGCCACCGTTTTCCCCGCCAGATCTTCCAGGCTGGTGATCTCGGGCGTTCCTTCATGCACATAGATCCCCGCGCTCATCTCCAGATAGGGCGCAGTGAAGAGCAGAAAGGTATCTCGCTGGCTGGTCTTTATGATGTTGAGCATCACATCGATGTCAGCAGCACGGATCATCTGCAGGAACTGATCCCAGGTGGGCCCGGTGACGTACTCAACATCTATACCCAGCCTGGAGGCCAGCAGATTCATATAGTCGATGGAAAAGCCGCTGGGTCTGCCGGCGATGGCGAAATTAAAAGGTGGCCAGTTGGTTTCATTATGCACCCTCAGCGTCGGGTGGGCGACAAGAAACAGCTGCTCTTCCGAGGTGAGTATCAGGCCCTGCGGTGCCTCCGCTGCCCTGAGTACGGCGCCAGAATAACCGCTGTACAGCACCCAGAAAACCAGAAACAAAGCGATCTGAATCAATCGCTTCTGGAAAGAGTGGGGCAAGCGAGCCGGAAGTGGATTAAGCAGGCCCAAGGGCGATTCAATCATCAGGCAGTCGTTCTGTGGTTTACGATGAGGATTAACCCGCAATTCAGTGGTAAGCACCCGGTCAATCCCATCGAGGTATGGGTTGAAGGGTGCTTACCTCAATAGCGGTATTATTATCACAATCTCCCCTCGAATTCTGCATCGGGGCCTGGAGTCTCCATCCATCTAGTCGTAGCTGGAAAATCCATTGATTGCGTTTGCCGGGATAATCACTCAATAATTATGCTCCCCTTCGATACGACCAGGAGTTGAAACATGCCCAGGATCCTTATCGCCTTACTGTTACTGTGCCTGGCACAGGCTGCGCCGGGCGCTTCACAGGGCGGACTGCTCACCCCCCTGCCGAACAGACCGGCCGCACCGGACTTCAGGCTGACGGACATGGATGACAAGGTTCACCAACTCTCCGACTACCGGGGTACAGTGGTAATCATCAACTTCTGGGCCACCTGGTGCCCACCCTGCCGCGCGGAGATGCCATCGATGCAACGGGCATGGACACAGCTGAAAAAAGCCGGCATTGTAATGCTGGCAATCAATGTCGGGGAAAAAGCAGCGACCATCCGCAGATTTCACAAGGAATACCCAGTGGGATTTCCTCTGCTGCTGGACCTGGATTCATCTACCGCCGAGTCCTGGCCTATGCGGGGGCTGCCCACCACCTTTGTGGTAGACCCTGCCGGCCGACTCGCCTACAAGGCCGTCGGCGGAAGAGAGTGGGATAACCCGGAGATTCTGGACCAGATCAGGGCACTGAAAGGCAGCAGGGTACAGCCGCCCGGCTGAGGCAACACCGGACAGCTTCGGGGCCACGGAAACAGGGTACTACTTCGTCTTTGGCACCGAACCAGGGGATACAGCCGCTGCTGCTCTCCTCCCTTCACTGTAGCAGTAGAGGTGGCTGGAAGTACCCGCTGTGCTGACATAACTGAAGAGGCAGGCCTCATTGCTGCCGGTATCGACGATCTTGCGAACCACCAGATCACCTTCCTTCAGCTGACTTACCTGGCGCAACCCGCCCTTCCTCCCGGCAGTCGAGTCATAACAGACCACCGCCGGGTTAGTACCTTTGGTACGAACGTAGCTCACCATACAGCTCTTGGCATTCCCAGGGTCGACGATGAGTCGCACATCCAGATCCCCTTCCCGCAGGTGTCCGCTTTCGACCATCTGATCCTTGAAACGGTGTTTGGACGCATAACAATCCACCGCCGGGGAGGTCCCTGGCGTGCTGACATAGGCCACCAGGCAACTCATGTTGTTTTTAGTGTCCTCGATCTTACGAATAACCAGGTCATCCGCCTTGATGTGGCCTACCTGGTTCAACTTGGCCCCAAAACCCGAGACCGCATGATAACAGAAGGTTTTCGGGCTGGTTCCGCTGGTCTTGACATAGAAGACCAGGCAGGTCTTGCTGCTGCCGAGATCGGTCACGTTGCGTACGACCAGATCGCCCTCTGTCATCTTTCCCGTCTGTACCAGCAGGGTCTCTTCGAAGGTAGCCGCCGGGGAGACCAGGGGCAAACAGAACATCACAAGGCCAAGCAATCTCTTCATACCGCTCTCTCCAACCAGGGTTTCCAGATATAGACGCGGCGTGCCGGGGAATCTACTATTGAGCAACGCTCAGTCACCGGTAAACTATGGTTTATTTTTTAGATCTGTGCAAGCAAGAATCCAGTTTCATGGGCAAAGATACCCGGTTATCACCCGGTCAGCGGACCTACAGGCCTTTATGCCGCCATTGGAAACGGGCTAAAATCCCGGCAATTCCGTTCATCCGCGCAAACGACCATGAACCTGCCGCAACCTTTCCAACTCATAACATCGGGAACAGACAACATGTCAACAGAGATCGTAGCAGTAGATTTTCCGGGTGGTAAGCGGGTCGATGCCCGTGTCGGGCAGTTTCTGATCGAGACGGACCAATCTGAAAAAGCGGGTGGCAGTGCCTCGGCACCTGAACCTTTCGATCTCTTCCTCGCCTCCATCGCCACCTGCGCCGGCATCTTTGCCCTGGGTTTCTGCCAGGCACGCAACCTCTCCACCGAGGGGATGGCCTTGAAGATGGTGTGCGAACGGGATGAGAAGAAAAAACTATTCGGGAAAATGACCTTTCAGCTGACTCTCCCTCAAGGGTTTCCAGACAAATACCGCAATGGCATCACCCGTTCCATGGAACTCTGTGCGGTAAAGAGACACATGACGGATGCACCGGAATTCAGCGTCGAACTCGAGCCCTTATGAATCAGGATCGAGGGCCGAGGTACTAGGACCGAGGAAAAGAAAAAACAAAAGATTAAAGACCGGTCTGAACCTGGATCCTCGATCCTGAGTTGTTCAGTTGCGTAGGATGGGCAAAGGCGCGAAGCGCCGTGCCCATCACCGGGGCTGAAATCTTATACAAAATGACGAAGAATTATCCTGTAGGAGCGGGCTTGTCCGCTCCTACGCCTTGGTTCCGGCTATGCCGGGTTAGTACCTTATCTCTGAAATCTTGGGCAAAAATACAAAGAAACCTTCGTAGGGTGGGCACGTTGTTTGTGCCCACCCTACTATTGGTTCCGGCTATGCCGGGTTAGGGCACAGGACCCGGGTTTAGACTGGACTCTATCCCGGTTTTTTCTTTTCCTCGGTCCTAGTACCTCGATCCTCGGTCCTGTCTTCTATTTACACATCCCCGAAGAGACATTGACCTGAAAGATCGCCTTATGAATATCGCCCAGGCTTAACATGCCCACCAGCTTGCCGGCATCAGCCACCGGGATGCGGCGGAACTTACGGCGTACCATGGTGGTGGCTGCCTTCAGGATGTGATCTTCCGGACTGACAGTGACCACGCTTCGCGTCATCAGATCTTTCACCTTCAGGTTCACCACACCCCTGTACTTACCCATCATCTCGTCGAAGTCGACGGATCCCAATCCATCGACCATCATGTCTTCGAGGGTTGGAAACAGTTTGTGCAGAACGTCCTTCTCGGCGATGAAGCCGACCATCTTCTCCCCCTCCATCACCGGCAGGCCACTGTAGCGATAGAGGCACATCAACGAAACGACCTCGAGCAGCCCTGTTTCCGGAGTAACGGTCTTAGGCGCACCGGACATGATTTGTTTAACCAGCATGGACTTCTTCCTCTCTATAAGCGGTTTTATGATCCCGGCTCTGAAATTGTACGGCCGGTATTCTCTTATGCAACCGGCGAAACAGACACTCAGGCAGCGCTCGTCTCACCGCACCCTCCTGCCGGCGCAAAGGATCGATATCCTATATCCC
>JAUUYI010000286.1 GCA_030590525.1 Sedimenticola sp.
AGTCCGACAGGCTCCTGGGAACCCGGTTTACCCACTGTTGCAACCACCTTGATCTGGCGGTTGTCCGGTATCTCGTTGTAGGAGAGGACACGCATCCCCGCCACGCTGTGCTTAACGAACCTTGCCAACCATGCCCTGATGGGTGCTGCCACCAGCAGGATGCTCTGCTGGCCGGCAATCTCCTGCTGGCTGGCGGTCTCTGACAACGTCTGTTGCAGCTGCTCTGCCAGCCCGGGCTCAAAGCCCGCACCCCCTCCATCTGTGGGTTGCAGTGTCTGTTGCAATATCTGTTCCAATCCTGGATCTAATACGACAACTGGTATTTCTTCTGATGGGCCAACGAGTTGCTGGACTATAGTGCGGGAGAGAGCAACCCGGGCGACCGCGGTCAGGGCGGCAGGATCCTGACTTTGGGTGGAGTGCTCCGCCAAAGTTTCGGCGATCGTTCGGATATCGCGGACCGGTACCTTTTCCTGAAGCAGGTTCTGGAGAACCTTTAGCAGCTGCCCCAGCGTGATCGTGTTGGGAACCAGCTCCTCCACCAGCTTCGGTGCACTCCGGCTCAGCAGATCCAGCAACTGCTGCACCTCTTCATGCCCCAGCAGTTCGTGGGCGTGGGACTGGAGAATTTCACTCAGGTGAGTCGCGACCACAGTGCTCGCATCCACCACCGTATAACCCAGGGTCTGGGCATGATCCCGTTGATCGGGATCGATCCAGACCGCCTCCAGGCCAAATGTAGGGTCCTTGGTCTCTGTCCCCTTCAGGGTACCGAATACCCGTCCCGGGTTGATGGCGAGATCCCGGTCAGGAAAGATCTCCGCTTCACCCATGGCCACCCCATGCAGAGAGATTCGGTAGGTCGTGGGGCTGAGATCCAGATTGTCCTGGATATGCACCGGCTGGATGAGGAACCCCAACTCCTGAGAGAGTTTCTTGCGAACCCCTTTGATGCGCTTCATCAACTGACCACCCTGGTTTCTATCCACCAGCGGGATCAACCGATAACCCACCTCCAGACCGATGATATCCACCGGTTGGACATCGTCCCAGGTCAGTTCCTTCTGCTCGGCAGGTGCCTCGGTAACTGGCAGGGGTGGTTCCCTCTGCTCCTCCTGCCGATGCTGTTTATGGATCCACCACGCACCACCGGCGGAGAGTGCAGCAATCGATAGAAAGGCGAAATTCGGCATACCCGGGATGGCTCCCATGATGCCCAGGACCACAGCCGCCACCGACAGCGCCTTCGGGGTCGAGAGCAGTTGACTCAATATCTCTCCTCCCATATCCTGCGAAGAGGCCACTCGGGTAACGATGATAGCAGCGGAGGTGGAAAGCAGCAGGGATGGAATCTGCGCCACCAGCCCGTCCCCAATGGTGAGCAGGGCGTAGTAGCGCAGCGCAGTGGAGAAATCCAGGTCATGCTGGGCCATGCCGATGGAGAGCCCGCCAACGATGTTGATCACCAGGATCAGGATACCGGCCACCGCATCACCCCGGACGAATTTACTCGCGCCATCCATGGCGCCATAAAAATCCGCCTCCTGCGACACCTCTTCACGCCGCTCCCGCGCCTGATCCTGGTTAATCAGGCCCGCATTCAGATCCGCGTCGATGGCCATCTGTTTGCCTGGCATGGCGTCCAGCGTGAACCGGGCACTCACTTCAGAGACCCGGCCGGCGCCTTTGGTCACCACCACAAAATTGATAATCACCAGGATAAAGAAAACCACCAGCCCAACGGCATAGTTCCCGCCAATGACAAAGGCACCGAAGGCCTCGATCACTTTTCCCGCCGCATCGCCGCCCTCGTGGCCCTCCAGCAGCACTACTCGGGTAGAAGCGACGTTGAGCGCCAGACGCAGTAGGGTGGCAATCAGCAACAGGCTCGGAAAGACGCTGAATTCCAGCGGCTTGAGGGTGTAGAGCACCACCAGCAGTACCACCAGGGAGAGGGCAATGTTAAAGGTAAAGAAGATGTCCAGCGCCAGCGGTGGCAACGGAACGATGACCATTGCCAGCATCATCATCAGAATGAGCGGGGCACCAAGCCCCTTCACCCCGACCTGGCGCGCATTGTTCAGTATGGCGGCTGCGTCCATCCTAAAGCTCCATTTCCTGTAGTTATCTCATAACCCGAATCTTTCACAAATTGTGCTTGATCTTGCTTGTCTCTTGATTCCATAAGGAAATTTTCCTTATGAAAACAATATACTGCGCGATATCGGCGCAAATTTATGAAATCTTCCGGCTTGCCGGGAAATGGGTGATACCGCCCCCATCAGGCCTCTTCCGTCGCGGCCGGAACCTGGAGATCTTCTGGAATATCCAGCTGACCCAATTCCGATGGTTTCTGACCACCTTCATCCTGGCTGGCGCGCAACTGGAATACATAGGCCAGCACCTTTGCCACCGCCAGATACAGACCCGCCGGGATAGTCTCACCCAGCCGGGTGTGGGCGTAGATCGCCCGTGCCAGCATCGGTGATTCCACCACCGGCACCTGATGCTCCCTGGCGACCTGGCGGATATTGGTGGCCACCAGGTCCACACCCTTGGCCACCAGCTTCGGCGCCTGCATCCGCTCCTGATCGTAGCGCAGCGCTACCGCATAGTGGGTCGGGTTGGTAACGATGACATCTGCCTTCGGCACCTCTTCCATCATCCGGCGCTGCGCCATCTCCCGCTGCAGGGAGCGGATGCGCCCCTTCACTTCCGGCCGGCCCTCCGTCTCCTTCATCTCATCTCTGATCTCCTGTCGGGTCATCTTCAATTGCCGGGTGTGATCCCACAGCTGAAACGGCACATCGACCAGAGCGATCAGGATCATGGTCGAACTGATGAGCACGAACGACCAGCCCACCAGACTTCCCAACTCATCCATGGCCGGCCCCAGTTCCATTCGACCCAGCCCGAGGAAATCATCCAGCGAATTCCAGATGACCAGGGTGGTGACACCACCGATCAGGAAAAACTTGGCCAGTGCCTTCAGCAACTCCACCAGCCCTTTGGCGGACAGGATACGTTTCAACCCCTTCATCGGATTGAGCTTGCTGAGCTTGGGTGCGATAGACTCGGCACTGAAGACCATCCCACCCAACACCACGGAACTGCCAATCGCCACCACAACCAGCAGCAGCATGATTGGCGCCAACATCAGCAGTGCATCCTGCATGGCGGATGCGAATCTACGCAGCATCGCCAGCGGTTCGAACATGTCCGCCCGGGGAATCTGAAATGCGCTGCGCATGAGCTGTGACAGACCCTCGCCCAGACTGTCACTCATGGTCACCAGTGCTACCGCACCGGCCAGGGTGATGGCCATGGTGTTCAGCTCCCGGGAGCGGGCGATCTGCCCCTTGCGTCGTGACTCCTGTAACCGTTTTGCTGTCGGTTGTTCTGTTTTGTCCTGGCCATCTTCGTTTTCAGCCATCGGTCACCTCGTGATCAGCAGCAGACGGCTGATGAATACGAGTC
>JAUUYI010000032.1 GCA_030590525.1 Sedimenticola sp.
CTCAAGTTTCGGAGTTCATTGCTGTCAGCAGAAATGTAGGGTCGAATTTATTCGACCATCGAATCGGCCGAATGAATTCGGCCCTACAACGGCAATCTATCTACCCGCTTGATTAGGGGAAGAAGCGATTTATCGAATCCCCTCATCCTATCCTTCTTCCTAAGGAAGAAGGGATGGCCTGATTCAGCCTTTTCTATCATCTGAACTCCGAAACTTGAGTTACAGGACGCTTGGAAATAGAGCGGACTGGAAACAGATATGACAGAATAACCGGCTTGGTAATCTGCCCAATCACTTTGGACCTGGAAAATCAGTATATGGCTCAATACATCTACACCATGAACCGCGTCGGTAAAATCGTACCACCGAAGCGGGTAATCCTGCGCGATATATCACTCTCCTTCTTCCCTGGCGCCAAGATCGGAGTGCTCGGCCTCAACGGGTCCGGCAAATCCACCCTGCTGCGGATCATGGCCGGTCTGGATACCGAGATCGAGGGTGAGGCGCGGGCCCAGCCAGGCATCCACGTCGGTTATCTGCCCCAGGAACCCTGGCTTGACCCGGAAAAGGATGTGCGGGGCAACGTGGAACTGGCGCTGGCTGAAGTGAAGGAAGCATTGACAGAACTGGACCAGGTGTATGCCGCCTACGCCGAGCCCGATGCCGACTTTGATGCCCTGGCCTCACGTCAGGCAGCGCTGGAGAACCTGATCCAGACGCGGGACGGACTCAACCTGGAGCGTACTCTGGAGATAGCCGCGGATGCCCTGCGTCTTCCCCCCTGGGAGGCGGATGTCTCCACCCTTTCTGGTGGTGAACGGCGCCGGGTCGCCCTCTGCCGGCTGCTGCTGGAAAAACCAGACATGCTGCTGCTGGACGAACCCACCAACCACCTGGATACCGAGTCCGTGGCCTGGCTGGAGCGTTTCCTGCTCGACTATCCCGGAACGGTGGTGGCGGTTACCCACGACCGCTACTTCCTGGACAACGTAGCGGGCTGGATACTGGAGCTGGACCGAGGCTACGGCATCCCCTGGGAGGGGAACTACTCCTCCTGGCTGGAGCAGAAAGAGCAGCGTCTGGAGCAGGAGCAGAAGCAGGAGGCGGCCCGGATCCGAAGCATGAAGCACGAGCTGGAGTGGGTACGTTCCAACCCCAAGGGGCGCCACGCCAAGAGCAAGGCGCGTCTGCAGCGGTTCGAGGAACTGCAGAGCCAGGAGTTCCAGAAACGCAATGAGACCAACGAGATCTACATCCCGCCCGGGGAACGCCTGGGAGAGCTGGTGATCGAGGCCAAGGGGCTGAAGAAGGCCTACGGCGACAGGATCCTGTATGAAGACCTGAGCTTCAACCTCCCCCAGGGTGGCATCGTCGGGATCATCGGCCCCAATGGGGCAGGCAAGACGACACTATTCCGCATCATCGACGGCCAGGAGCAACCGGATGGCGGTGAGTTGCGCATCGGGGAAACGGTGCAGGTGGCCTGCGTGGATCAGTCCCGTGACTCGCTCAACGACGACAACACGGTCTGGGAAGAGATATCGGGAGGCTCCGACATCATCACCGTCGGGCGCTACGAACTCAATTCCCGCGCCTATGCCAGCCGCTTCAACTTCAGGGGCTCGGACCAGCAGAAACGGATCGGCGACCTCTCCGGGGGAGAGCGCAACCGGGTCCATCTGGCCAACGTGCTGAAGAGCGGTGGCAATCTGCTGCTGCTGGACGAACCCACCAACGACCTGGATATCGAGACCCTGCGCGCTCTCGAAGAGGCACTGCTCGCCTTCCCCGGCTGCGTGGTAGTGATCTCCCATGATCGCTGGTTCCTGGATCGTATCGCCACCCACATCCTCGCCTTCGAAAGCGACTCACGAACCGTCTGGTTCGAAGGCAACTACGCGGATTACGAAGAGAACCGCAAACGCCGGCTGGGTGCCGAGGCGGATCAGCCACACCGGGTGCATTACAAACGGCTGGCCCGGTAATCTTTAGAACTCAAGTTTCAGGGTTCATTGCCCCCTCTCCCTCAGGGAGAGGGCTGGGGTGAGGGGATCTTAAAGAGCTAACACTTTGATTTATTGTATTCCCCTCATCCTATCCTTCTCCCTGAGGGAGAAGGGACGGCCTGCTTCAGCCTTTTATATCGTTTGAACCCCGAAACTTGAATTTAGAACAGCGTCAGCAGGGCCGCATTGGCAATGGCGAACACCAACAGGAACAGGCCCAGGAAGATGATCGAATAGCCGAACAGGAAGTAGAAGATCCGCAGGGGGACCGGCGGCGGCGCGACCAGCGCCTCGTTCAGGCGGCCTTCCTTCTCCAGGCGTGCGATCCATTCCGGATGATCGTGCTTCGCTTCCTCGATATCCAGTGTGCCGTCGAACATCGCGGCATTGAAGGGAAACGAACCGAGTCGCCAGTGCTCAATCATGAAGTGGGCGGTGAATGAGTAGCCCATTGCCAGCACCGCCTCGATGCGATGCACCCAGAGCGCCACGTTGAGCATCCACCCCGGCATATAGTCGCTGGTCAGCACCGGATTGTAGAGCATCAGCCCGGTGACGCCGATGATTATGAGGCCCCACCAGACCGCCCAGTAGTCGAACTTCTCCCACCAACTCCAGCGGTCGAAGTGCGGCAGCTTGTTGAGTCCGAAGACCCAGCCAAGATGACGGAAGAACCCCTTCACGTCGACCCATTGGAAGACCAGGGTCTCAGGACCCAGCAGGGAGCGTGGGAAGCCTTTCCAGTCGATGCGATAGATCATATAGAGAATATGCGAGGTGAACCCGGCCAGCATCACCAGGCCGGCGGTGCGGTGGATCTCCAGGACATTGACGTAGCCGCCGAACAGGTTGGCGAGGCCACGGCCCCAGGGCGTCTCGAAGAACATCCAGGCGATGCCGGTGACCGACAGGGTCATGAATACCAGGATCAGCCCCAGGTGCCAGAGCCGATGGACCGGGGTGAACCGTTTCAGGCGGGTGCGTTCGTCAGCCATGATCGGGCCTCCCTTTCAGCTTGGCGACCAACTCCCGTATCCACCACAACGCGGTATAGGGGAGGAAGAACAGAAACACCCCGCTTGCAAGGATCAACATGAACCAGACGACGTAGTAGAATAACGGAAAGCTGCCGCGGGTCTCGGGGGCAATGGGGTTCGGTTCGTGCACCATGTAAGAGGCGAACGAGGGTGTCGCCCCTTCATGGCACTTGGCGCAGACATAGGCATGGCGGCGGATCGGGTTGAGCGACGAATAGTAATGGTAGACACCGGCGACCGGCTGGCTGCGGTGGCACTGCACGCAGGTAATGCCCATCCGCAGGTAGTGCAGGTCCTTGGTCTGTGGAATGTGGCATTTTTTACAACGGACTTCTGGACTGTAGTCCGCGACTTCGTCGTGGGCATCCATCTTGAAACTGGAGCGCCGAATCTTCTGGCGGCTGGGCCCAAGCCCCCATAGCCCACCTTCGCCGCCCGGGAGTTGGCTGTAGAAACGGATGGCGCCAGGCAGGGTATCCTGATCCCGGTAATACCCGGTTCCCGCCATGTCTTTGGGCGTGCCCGTCGCCTGCCCGAAGGCAGGCGAGGTCAGGAGCAGCGCCACTAGTAAGCAGATAATCGTTCGGCCGATAGACATCGTACCCTCCCGTGGTTGGTTACGGTAAGGTCAAACTACTGACTGGCCTTGATCAACTCTCCGACGAAAACACCCCTTTTGGTCAGGGCATCCCAGCGTTGCTGCAGGTCAAGGAGATCCTCGTCCTTGTGCTTGTGGCAGGTCTGGCAGGAATTGGGAATATTGCTCTCAAGGGTATCCTTGGGCAGCAGCGCTGTGAATACGTGGCTGCGGATGTCACCGGATTCGGCGCTCTTGGCGACCCGGGGCATATGGCAGTTGGCACAGTTGCCAAAAGAGTGGACCGAATGGGCGCCGACTGCGGCGACCTGCTCGTGGCAGGAGACGCAGAGCTTGTCGCCCTCGAGCTTGGTCTTGCTGCGGAACAGCGGGTTTCCAAGTTGATGGACCACGTGGCAGGTCATGCAGGTGACGCCGCTATCGGCGTGCCTCGATTGCTTCCAGTCGATGTACTGCTGGTGGTGCCCCTTGGAAAAGCCGCTGGAATAGAGGTGCTTGTCACCGAGTTCGATGGACTTGTAGTAACTCTCGAGCGCCTTGCCCGGCCTGTAGCCGACAGGCCAGCCCGCTCCCTCGGACTTGGTCGATTTGCCACGGTTGTGGCACGAGCCGCAGATCTGGACAGCGATTCCGCCCGTCAGCTTGCTCGGGTTGACGATGGTGCCACGTTTCTTGAAGGTCTCGGTGGCGGGCAGGGCGGCGTGGTGTGATCCGGGGCCGTGACAGGCCTCGCAACCGACACCCGGCTCAAGGAATGTCTCCTTCTCCAGATCGACGCCGGTGGCGTGGCAGCCGCCGCATTTCTTCAGCCAGGGGCGCTTGTCCCAATCATGATCGTGGTAGTTGACCCAACGGCCGGTATCGATGTTGAACTGGGTCGGCGCGATGTAGTAGGTGCCATCCTTCTGCACCAGGAAGCGCTGCTTCCACTGGCTGCCGATGGTGTATTTGATATCTTCGAGTTTGGGGTAGTAGATCTCATCGATCGGGGTCTTGAGCTTGTTCTCGATCTTCTTGAAGTCCGCTTTCATCACCGCCGGGTCCACTTCAACGACGATCACGTCCTCGTTCTTGGATACGTCCTGCAGCATCTTGCTGTGCAGCGTCCTCTTCCAGGCGTCGTAGTGTTCCAGATGGCAGGTTTTACACACATCCGAGCCAATGTAGGTCTTGGGTTCCGACAGGAGCTTTTTTGAGTCTATTGTCTGTGCGACGACTGACTGGAGACAGAAAACTGAGAGTGAAACCAACAGAAAGACAAGCCTGGACACGAGTGCCATCGTTTTACTCCTCACTATCGTTATTGTTATATCTGGTTGAAGAGGCAGGAGATACTGCACGGCCAACCACTGATACTACCGAGCAAAACGTCAACTCACCCGACGAACATTAGACCCATGTCATTATCTGTTACAAGGGATTTTTTGACCCTGACCGGACCTACCCTGTGTTTTTTTGATCTGCATCAAGTATATTCAAGTATATTTGAGACATTTGGGGAGTTTTATTCTGACCTCAAATACTTGCAGAGGGTAGGCGGGGCGGATACACCAGGTTACGCCGCTACCGACGGCAGAAACACAGTTGCCAGTTCGGTCGTGAGCGCCTCGGCTTCTTCCATCAGCGTACCCAGTGATTCCGGGGTAAGCTCGGTGGCCGACCAGGCGGCTTTATCCAGCTGTCGGATCAACTCATCCTGGTTGAGTTGCTGCCCGACTGCATCAGAGACCGCCGAGGCAATATGCAGTATGGATGCCTCCAGCAGCGTACTTCGATCGCCGCCGGGATGGGGGTAGCAACGTATCGGTTCCAACAGCGTATCGGGCAGATTCCAGCAGCTGAATAGTTCACCAGCTACCTTGGCATCGTCGAAACCCAGTATTTCACCCACGGCCTGGTGGATAGGTATGTCCCGCTGCCCGGCCACCACGTGCGCCTGCCGCATAGCAGCCGGCTGCTGCAGCCAGATCACCAACCGGCCGATATGTGCCAGCAGACCAGCGATGAACATACGTTCACTGTCGAGGATACCGCAACGTTCCGCCAACACCCTGGAACCAGCGGCACAAAGCAGGCTCATCTGCCAGAAGCGCCTCATCTCCATCCCCTCCACAGCCACACCGGAAAAGGCATTTACCACAGTGGTGGCCAGCACCAGGTCGTGAACCTGCTGGGTGCCGACCAGATTGACGGCGCGGTTCACATTGTCGATCTGTGCGGTAAAGCCAAAAAAGGCGCTGTTAGCGATGCGCAGCAGTCGGGCGGTGATTCCGGGGTCGAGGGAGACAGCCTCGGCGATCTCATTGAGCGAGGTGGACGGATCATCCAACAGCGCCCGAACCCTCAGATAGACATCAGGCAGTGAGAACAGATCCGTCACCCCCTGCGCCAGGAAGAGAGGAGTAAGCTGAGTATTTTCCCCGGCGGGGTGGTTGTCAATCGTGTTCAAGGTTTGGTCTTTTCTGGGTGCCCTGTCAGGCTCATACTGGGTTTATCGGTCGACTGTCAGTATTCTTTACAATGGTCGCAAGCGGGGGCGGGGGCCCTTCTCCTGTTTCTTCTATCTTGAGTCATATCGTTACCCATATCTCGGTAAGAAAAAACGTTCTCACACGGAGTCGAGGAGACACGGGGAAGAAGAGGTAGGCTGAACAGTTACTATTCAGCTTTACCCGTGGGCCGTGAGCGACCCTTGCCAGTCGGGCGCCTCGACGCCCCAAATTCAGGGAATTATTGTTTCGCGAGCCCTAAGCACCATGCCAGAGACCCGAAATCCACCACTCAACCAACCTGCCGCCATCCTGGGCCTTGCTGCCGGCGCCGTGCTGATCAGTTTCTCTTCTGTCTTCGTCAAGCTGTCCGGGGTCGGTCCGGCCAGTGCCGGTTTCTATCGTATGCTGTTCGGTGCCTTGGCTCTGACGGCAGCCGCCCTGCTGTTGCGGGAGCGCCTCCGACTGGAATACCGGACCCTGCTCTGGGCCACGGCGGCCGGGCTGATGTTTGCGGCCGACCTCAGCGTATGGCACCGGAGTATCGAGGGTGTCGGCCCGGGATTGGCCACGGTGCTGGGAAACTTCCAGGTATTCGTAATGATCGCCGCCGGCGCCCTGTTCCTGGGGGAGCGGGTAACCTGGCGCACGCTGAGCGCGGTACTTCTGGCCATCCTCGGGTTGCTGCTGCTGGTAGGCCCGGGCTGGGGAAACCTGTCAGGGGATTGGCGCAATGGCGTGCTCCTGGGGCTGACGACTGCCTTCTTCTATGCCGCTTACATGATGATTCTTCGGCGTATGCAAAACGAACACCACAATCGCAGCCCGATCTGGAGCATGACGGTAATGGCCGTCGTCTGCAGCCTGCTGATGGGAATGGAGATCCCCTTATCCAAGGAGAGTTTTATCATTCCTGACCGGGCCGCTTTCCTCTACCTGCTGGCCTATGGGGTTCTCTGTCAGGCACTGGGCTGGTACCTCATCTCCCGCAATATCCCCCGGGCGACCCTCACCATCACTGGCATCACCATCCTGTTGCAACCGGCGCTCTCTTTCGGCTGGGACATCCTCCTGTTCTCCCGGCCAACCACGTTTCTGGATCTGACCGGGGCGTTGCTCACGCTGACTGCGATCTACATCGGGGTGACACGACAAAAAGCAGGACCGAGGACCGAGGACTGAGGACCGAAAGGCTAGGACTGCCCTTTACCCATATCTGTTAAAACTCACACGGAGACACGGAGGCACGGAGAAAACAAATAAAAACAAATAGTTGCACAACGACTCAAGATGCTGATCCAATGTTTGATGCGGTTCCCACGCGGTTTGGGCGCCAGCCGACCATGAACAGGCTAAGTCGCATCTACCGAAAGCCTTTGTTTTTATCTTTATTTTCCCCTTCGTGTCTCCGTGCCTCCGTGTGAGGCACTTTTTTTACCGAGATGTGGGTAAAGAGCAGGGCTAAGAGTCTGTCGGATTTAACGCTAATCGGCTGCAAATCCCTGGAGATCGGTCAAATCCGACAGACTCCCAGGGTTTACCTGGCACTCTCGCTATTTTGATCCATAATCAGGACCTGGGGCCGGCCTGACGCCAGTCGTAAACGAGAGGATGGATGGATGGCAACACCAGAGATACAGCATGACCCCCTCTATCAACTACTGAGAGAGGGGCGCATCGATGAGTTCAACCGGCGCCGACGGGCGGGGGAATCCTGCGACCTTCATGGCAGCGACCTGCGCGGTGTGAATCTGCAGGGAGTAGAGGCGGAAGACCTGGATTTAGGCGACTGTTATCTGCGCCAGGCCGATCTGCGAGGAGTGGATCTCTCACACACCCGGTTGGATGGGAGCAGTATCAATGGCGCCAGAATCTCGGGCACCTTGTTTCCGAAAGAGCTGTCACCTGAAGAGATCACCCTGTCACTGCTGCACGGCATCCGTATGCGTTACCAGGAATAACGGCCGCGGAAATAATAACCACGGCCCGGACCCTGCATCTCCCGGCAAGGGGCTTTGTTCACTGGCTTTCCGCCACACTCTCAGGCTTTGGTACACGCAACAGATTCCTTGCCTGGGTGGCGTACCAGATGGGGTTTTCACTGACCATGGCAGCGGCCACACCCATCGCTTCCCGGGCCTGGCGCTGCATCTCCGGGTCACCCAGCTGAAAACTCAGATCGATCAGCATCGCCGGCGGTGAAGGCAGCGGCCCGTCTGAAATGGCCGGCTCAGTGGCGATACCCGGTATCAGCAGTGCCTCTGCACTCTGCCAGCCCCGCTGCCGGTAGAATTTCTTCCACGCCGCCCGGGCCAGACGGAGGGAGAGTTTCCGGTCCGCTTGCGATCCAGAGAGCCGGGCCCAGTCGTTCAACGCGACCGCCACATAGACGTAGTCCTCCAAGGCCGCGGTACCGATCGGCCCTTCCGGCGCCCGCGCCCGGTAGAGGCTCTCCCCGTCCCACAGCCGGGTCACCAGATAGTCACGCAGCGCAGAGGCCGCCTGGCGATAGCGCTCCTCTTCCAGGGTGGCTGCACCGTCCACCAGGGCCGATAACATGAGCCCGTTCCAGGCCGCCAGCTGTTTCACGTCCCTGGGATGGTTCCTGGGGGTCCGTGATTTAAGCAGCTTCGAGCGGGTCTGTTGCTCCAGCTGCCTGAGCGCATCCAGCGATTCCCCCGTCTCACGGCTGATCTGCTCCAGGGACTCCCCATCGACGGGGAGATAACCGCCCTCATTGGCAGGCGTCCCCTGCAGTTGCCAGCGTTTTCGGGCAAAGGAGAGCTCTTGAGCATTCAGCACCTGCTCCAGCTGCGACGGGTGCCACAGGTAGCCACCACCCTCCTCCCCTTGCGGGTCCACCGCCGAGAGGCTGGCAATAAAGCCACCCCGCTCCCCCCGCAGCCCGGAGAGGGCGAAGTCCAGGGTTTCCCGGGCCACCGCCCGATACTCTGGCCGGTCGAATACCCGGGCCGCCTGGAGATAGAGCCTTGCCAGCTGGGCCTGGGTATAGAGCATCTTCTCAAAATGGGGTATCTGCCAGCCAGGATCGACGGTGTAGCGGAAAAAGCCACCACCCAGATGGTCCCGCATCCCCTGAGTGGCCATCTGCTGCAATGTCAGCTCGGCGAACGATCTCAGCTCTGGGTTGGGATCGCTCCCCAGCACTCCCAGCAGCACCGACCACTGAGGAGCCATGGGAAAGCGGCTCTGACGACCAAACCCCCCCTCCATTTCGTCTCCCAGGGAGAGCGACGCTTTGATCAGGAGAGTTCGCAACCTGGCGGGATCCACCGATTGGGCCGGCTTCTGCTCTGCCGTTTCCTGGGTCAGCGCCAGCGAAGCACGCCGGGCCATCTGTTTCAGCTTTTCCGGGTCCGCCCGCCACAACCGCTCGACTCTTTTCAGCAGTCCGATGAAAGGCCTGGTCGGGGAGTAAGTCAGCCCCACCAGCGGGTAGCCCTCCGAGGTCAGGAACACATTCAGGGGCCAACCGGCACTGCCCCGGGTATGCGTCACGAAGGCGATCAGGTGGGCATCCAGGGCCGGCTGCAGTTCCCGGTCGATCTTGACTGGAATGAAGTATCTGTTCAGCAGCGATGCCACCTCCGGGTTCTTGTAGCTCTCCTGCTGCATCACGTGGCACCAGTGGCAGGCGAAATAACCACTGGAGATGTAGATCATCTTGTTTTCCGTCTTAGCCTTGACCAGCACCTCCGGCCCCCATTCCTGCCACTGTACCGGGTCGTCGCCATGCATGGCGAGGTAAGGAGATGGGTGACCCTGCAACTGGTTCTGCAGCGCGGCCTGGACCGGCAGTGCGACCAGAATGAGTGCAATGGCCCGAATGATGCGCATCATAGGATGAATATCCAGAATAAAGTGGGGGATCAATCAGCTATTCGACCCTGATCGAGTCAAAAGGTTGCGGCTGACTGCTTCTTATCCTGGGCAGGCTCGCGGATTACGTTCCCGGGGGGAGAGGGGGTATTTTGCAAGAGGCTCTTATGTAGGATGCCGGTTGTTTCTCAAAAACCCGGAGCAAACGGACAGGGTGGATCCGGGAGCGCGGCGACGGATCCACCACTCCGTAGCCTGGTGTATCCGCTCCGCTTGATACACCCTGCCTTTTAGATTCTTTCCTGGCGGTCGCGAACGAAGCAGTTCGCAGACTCACCACATCCTGCGACTTCTCTGCTGTGCTGTGCTCAGCGCCACACGAGGTTTCACCCCTCGTCCAGTTGCTGCAGGATGTTGCGGGCCACCGCAATCTGGTCGTCGTTACCCTGGGCGAGCACCTCATACAGCAGACCACGTGCCCCGGTCCGATCCTCCCGGTCCCGCAGTACCTGAACCTGCCGCAGTTTCTCTTCAACCGGGTCGATCCCCTCCCCGCTCTCATCCCTGACCTCTGCCTCGTCCTCGTCCGACTCGATCATATCGAGCTCGGCATCGAGTTCCTCCTCGGTGAGGGGCACGAAACGGTCGGGATCAAGAGGCTGATCGGCATCCGGCGACGGGTCGCCATCGAAGGCCGGTATCACGCCGGACTCCGGGTGCCAACCGTCGCTGCCGGTTACCGTCGCTGCCGCAGCAGCGGGCGAGGGCTCTACCGGGCCCGGATTGGGGGAAGAACCCCGGGCGCCGTTATCCGTCTCGGATGCCGCCCCATCCGCTGCCCTGGCCTTGTCTCGCCGGCGAATGAAACCTCGGGAAAACAACAGCCCCGCCTCGAACAGAATCCACATCGGCAGCGCCAGCAGGGTCTGAGAGATGACATCCGGCGGCGTCAGCAGCATGCCAAGCAGGAACACGCCGACGATGATATAGGGCCGCTTTTCCGCCAGTTTGTCCGGTGTCGTCACCCCCATCCAGACCAGGATGATAGTGGCAATGGGGATCTCGAAGGCCATGCCGAAGGCGAAAAAGAGGGTCAGGATAAAATCCAGGTACTTGGAGATATCGGTGGCGACCGTTACCCCTTCCGGTGCGGCGCTGGTCAGGAAAGCGAATACCAGCGGGAACACCACATAGTAGGCAAACACCATCCCCAGGTAGAAGAGCAGGGTGCTGGAGGCCACCAGGGGGGCGACCAGGCGTTTCTCGTGTTTATACAGCCCGGGAGCAACAAAGGCCCACAACTGATACAGGATGAACGGCATGGAGAGAAAGAGCGCGGCGACCAGGCTCAATTTGAACGGGGTCAGGAAAGGGGAGGCCACCTCGGTGGCGATCATGCTCGTCCCCTCCGGCAGGTGCATCATCAGGGGGGTGGCCACCCAGACATAGATGTCGTTGGCAAAGGGGAACAGGATGACGAAGAATATCGCCACCACCACCACCGCACGCAACAGCCGGTCGCGAAGTTCCAGCAGGTGGGAGACGAAGGGTTGTTCCTTGAGTGAAAAGTCAGCCTGTTCGTTTTTCGTTGTCATGGGGCTGGTTGGTGGAAACGTCTGCGGGATCACCGAAACGGGCGTAAGAGTCGTCCTCGGAGCCGTGCTCTTTTTCAGCACTGCGCCTGGCGCTCCC
>JAUUYI010000378.1 GCA_030590525.1 Sedimenticola sp.
CACCGCATCTCCACTCATTTCGGCCAGTCCGACCAGCATCTCCCCAAGCCCATTCTCAACGTCGAAGCTATCCACCAGCACCTGCAGTTCAGGAATCGCCTTACGCTGCAGCGCCTCGAACAGGGCCTGCTCCTGGGCATCGTCCAGGCCGGCCTGCTGGACCAGACCCCGGTAGATGCCCACATGCCCCAGGTCCAGGTAGATATCATCTATTCCCGAGCGCTGCAGAGACTCAAGCATCAGACAGAGGATCTCCAATTCTGCTTCCACCCCCGCATGGCCATAAAGCTCGGCACCGATCTGCAACGGCGAACGGGAAGCGGTCAGCCCTTCACCCCGGCTGTTGAGTACGGTGCCCAGGTAGCAGAGCCGGGTAGGCCAATGACGCCGCAGTTTGTGGGTATCGATCCGCGCCGCCTGGGGGGTGATATCCGCCCGGATACCCAGGGTGCGACCGGTAATCTGATCGGTCAGTTTAAAGGTCTGCAGTTCCAGATCACTGCCGGTTCCACTGAGCAGGGACTCCAGATACTCGATAACAGGTGGAGAGACCAGCTCATAGCCCCAGCGATGGTAGAGGTCCAGCAGTGCACGCCGCAGCCTCTCCTGTGCCAGCGCCTCAGGCGGCAGGATCTCATCGATGCCTTCTGGCAACAACCAGTGTTCGTATGCCATCTATGGATGCTTTTCAGTGTACGAAATAGAGCATGACGACGCCCACAACCATGCTTATCAGCCCACCTATGCGCAGCGAGTGGTCATCCATCTCACCCAGTGTCTGCATCATCCGCCGCATCGCCCCAGGGTTGAGGAACGGCAGAACGCCTTCGATGACCATCACCAGCGAGAGGGCAATCAGAATCTCCTGCCACATCTCATCCTCCGGAAACGAGACGACGAGATACCCGGCCGCTGGAACGGGTCATGCCCCTGCCCGCGGTGATCAGGGTTTCCCCCCCTTGTTACGGAAATACTTGAAGAACTCGGAGTCTGGCTCCAGGACCATCATATTCCCACCCTGGGTAAACGATTCCCGGTAGGCGCCGAGACTACGATAGAAGGCGTAGAACTCACGGTTCTTGTTGTACGCCCTGGCGTAGACATCTGCCGCCTTCCCGTCGCCCAGTCCCTTCAACTCCTCCGCCTGCTTGAAGGCATCGGCCAGAATTACAGTGTGCTGGCGGTCTGCATCGGCCTGAATCCGCTCCGCCACCTCAGCACCCTGGGCCCGCAGGTCTCTCGCCACCCGCTCACGCTCGGCACGCATACGATCATAGACCGAGCCACTCACTTCCGGCGGCAGGTCGATCTGCTTGACCCTGACATCGAGGATCTCCACCCCGAGTTCACCCGCCTTCTCATCCGAATCCTTGGTCAGCAGTGCCATGACCTCAGCCCGCTCCCCGGATACCACCTCTTTGATGGTGCGTTTGCCGAACTCATCCCGCAGGCTGGTGTTGATCCGCTCCGAGAGCAGGCGTGCGGTCTTGTCCGCGTCACCGCCGGTTGAGCGGAAGTACTGGGCCACATCTGCGATACGCCATTTGGCGAAGGAGTCGACGATCACGTCCTTCTTCTCCAGGGTGAGAAAACGTTCCGGCCGTGCATCCAGGGTCTGGATACGGGCATCGAACTTCTTCACCTCGTGGATGACAGGCACCCGCCAGTGCAGGCCCGGCTCATAGTTGGAATCCACGATCTCGCCCAGGCGCAGTTTGATCGCTGTCTCCCACTGATTTACCACGAACGCAGAAGAGTAAATGATAGCGATCAGGATCGCGCCGATGACACCAAAAACACCTATCTTGCCACTGTTCACTGGCTCACCCTCCTGCTACGGTTCACGTCTCGTGTCGGTCGCTCCCTGTCTGCCCGTTTCTGGGGCCGTTCGGGCAGCGTCGTCTGGCTTCTGGCGGTTGTCACGTCGGAGGGGCGTTCCATCAGCTTGTCCAGTGGCAGATACATCAGGCTGTTGCCCCCCTTCGCATCGATGATCACCTTACCGGTGCGGCTCAGAACATATTCCATGGTGTCCAGATAGAGGCGCTCCCGGGTCACTTCCGGTGCCTTCTCATATTCCGTCAGTACCGCCAGAAAGCGTGATGTCTCACCCTCTGCCTCTGCAATCACCTTGTCCCGGTAGGCCTTGGCTGCTTCCACCTGGCGTGCAGCGCCACCCCGTGCCCGGGGCAC
>JAUUYI010000299.1 GCA_030590525.1 Sedimenticola sp.
AGAAACCGAGATAATCTGTCTCTAATATGTCAGACTTTTCTTCTTCTCCAATGATGAAGAATTATCGTCTACAACAGGTATGGCAAAAACGTGTCACCATCGAGGCCCTCAGGGCTCGCGAAATAATAAGTTCCTGTTTTGGCAAGGGTTGCTCCCGGCGTCTGCCGTACAGGGATGTACCACTGCCACGCGGGCGGATGCAAAGGAACGGCCAGGCCTTAGTCATCATCTTCCCGCTGGGTGGGTGGAACGCTCTCTGAGGCCTTTTTCTTCTCCTGATTTCTGGCATAAAAATAGACAACCAGGTTCTTGGACCCGAACATGACGGCCATAAAAGCAAGGCCGATGAGGAAACCAGCCCACGGTTTCTCTTGCAGTAAAGTGATAAACCAGAGTGTATTACCCATTGAAAAAACACCATTTGCCGCCACTGGATAGTCCTATAGAATATAGCAACTTCTTATCTACACCGGCTATGACAATTGTCAGTCGACGATCAGACCAAGCGGTGACCCCATGGAACGTAAAATCTTTTTCGGCATTCTCAGTGCCACCGTGATCGCACTGGCACTTGCTATCCTGTTGCCGGGCGGACGTCCTGTGGACCCGAACCCACGACTGCCGTGGCAGGTCAGCATCGACCAGTCCGGACTCCCCACAGTGCTGGGAATTACCCTCGGCAAAAGCACCCTCAAACAGGCCCGTGATCAGTTTAAGGAACAGGGGGAAATGAACCTGTTCGTCTCACCACAGCAGGTGTATTCCATCGAAACCTATTTTCAGCGCCTGTACCTGAGTGGAATACGGGCCGATGTGATACTGACTCTGAACGTCGATCAGAAGAGCCTCGAGGGGATGTACGAACGGGGCCTGCGCATCAGCAAACTGGGCAGCGGGGCCCAAAAGGTGGATCTGGCCGAACCGGACATGGCCCGGCTGGAGCAGACCCGGATCGACCACATCACCTATATCCCGGCCATCGATCTGGATGAGGCACTGATCGCCGCCCGCTTCGGCGAACCCGAACAACGGATCGAAGAGTCACCAGAGGTCAACCATTGGCTCTACCCCGCCAACGGGCTCGATATTGCAGTCAATCGGGAGGGGAAGGAGGTGATCCAGTATGTAATTCCGGCGAACTTCGATCAGCTGCTGGAGCCTCTGAAGACCGATTGAGCGCAATTCGTAAGTACCCAGTCAGACCCAGACACCAATGGTGAGAGAGGAAACCGGATTGGAGCCAATGTCGATCTGAGCTAGATTCAACGCACCCAACTCTCGGCAAATCATCCCTCTCCCCCGGGAGAGGGACATAAAGAGAAAGCCCCGAATCAATACTGCTCGTAATCCGAATAATCCGGTTCAACGTTAGAATCGAGATCACCCAGGGGGCGAAGAAAAGTGTACTTCAACGGGCCCGTCACCCACTCCTCTGCCGCCGTTTCGGTATCCCCGGCAGGGATCGAGACAGGCAAGGTAACCACCCAGGCGACCGCCCCTATCACTGCGACACCCAGCGTCACGGGACGCACCAGCACCGCATCGAAAAACATCGCGCCGCTGGACGGATCTTCGTTGTAATCATAGTTGCGCACGTTGACATCCCGGGCATGGGCAAGCGTGCCCAATGCCAATGTCAGGGCCATTGCCAAGGCTGCGATTCTACTTCGTTTCATAATTGACCTCATACTGACCACAGTTAAAGATAGCTTTTGAAGAATAGCATATTTTTTTCATACAACAGTTGGTTAAACCATCTTTCAAAAGTAGAATATAGCGATTGTACCCGGCATTTAACGGGCGACAGCAGTAAGTACCCCTGCCTTCAAGGTCGAGGCCCGTTCCCACTCGAGGGATGAGAAGGTCGCCATCAGGGGCCGCAATGCCGCGAGTTGCCCCTCCCACTCGTTTTGGGAGAGTTGAAACACCTCCTCCCCCTGCTCTGCCAACCGATCGATCCCGGCACCTATCCCACGCCGCAACCCCTGCTCTGCAGAACGAAGGGCCGAAGGTTTCAACTTGCACTGCAGCAACCAGGGCAGAAGCCAGGTGACTCCCACCAGCAACAAGCTGTGAATGGCGAAGTTTACCCCAAGAAAATCGGCCTGCCCCTGGGTGCCGGCATAGAAGCCGGCCACCAGCTGCCAGGCAGCCCAGCTCGCCGCCGACAGAGGCAGCAGCCAACTCAGCAAGCCACTGAGCCAGTACATCCCACGCTGCAGCAGACTTCCGGGCCGTTCCAACGCCAGGGCCATCGCTCGCTCAGCCTCGTCGGTGATGATCTCTCTCCTCTTTTCCGTCAGACTGTGCAGGCAGCGGGTGAATGGTTTTATCGGCACCCCTTCCTGCTGCAGTAGATTTTCCAGCTCGGTGTCCAGGTCCTGCAGACGGGTCTCTATTCTTTTGCTCCAGACCGCGGCTGCCAGCTTCGGCAGATCGATCCGCTCCTCGTGAGGCTGCGGGCGATACCAGGCGGTCGCCTCCTGGCGCGGCAGCTGCTGCACCTGCAGGCGGGCATTCAACAGCAGCTCTTCACCAATCTCGATCAGACGCCGCTCGAGGTGCTCTTTCCACTTCGGTTGCAGAGCCTGCAGCTCATAACCCTCGAATTTCTGCTGATAACTACCAGCAATACGCTGTAACTCCATGAGGCGTGCCTGCAGACCAAGGCGCTGCAGCACCTCCAGCCCGTACTCCTGTATCGCCTGATTGATGATCTGCTCCAGCTGGGGAAAATCATCATCAGCCGCCCCCCCCCCGCAACTGGTGCGCAAAATGATGGGATCTGTGAATCCCTCCGCCAGCAACCGGTCGCGCAGGTCTTCGACCTGCTCCGGGACACCCTCATCGGAGTGGTTCATGATGAACAGCCAGGAGTGCCGGGCACTTCGCTGCTGCAGAAACCGCCAACCCAGATCGTCCTGGTAGCGCTCCGGGCTGACCACATAGACCAGCCAGTCGATATAGGGCAACCAGGACTGGACCAGGGCCCGGTGCCGCTGCTCCACGCTGTCGATATCCGGCATGTCCAGCCAGGCGATCAGACGCCGGCTATCGTCCTGATGGTAGGCGATTCGGGTCTCTTCCAACGGCAGATCGGAAGGGAACTCACCCAACTGATAGTCCTGGTGCAGAAAGAGCGTAACCTCCTGAGATGTGGGGCGCTGCACCCCCACCCGGGCAATCTCGTCCCCGGCCAGACGATTGAGCAGGCTGCTCTTCCCCACCCCGGTCCCGCCAAAGAAGGCGACGATCAGAGGCCGCTCAGCACACCGGGCAAAAATGGCCTCAGCCTGCTGGCGCTCCACGTG
>JAUUYI010000215.1 GCA_030590525.1 Sedimenticola sp.
TCACCATCCAGCGCAGCTCGGCGCAGACGGTGCAGGAGGTCAGGGTCCGCTGGTAGAAGCCGACAGCCTCCTAATCGCTGGAAACGGTCAGTGACCCTTTCCGTTTCTCAACCTCATCCGCTACCTGCCAGCTGACCCGAATATTGATACTCCGGCGATTCTCATCCTGGCTCGCTTTCAGCCTCAGGCGCAACAGCCCCTCAGGTTCCATCACGATCTCGTCGTCCTCGTCCCTGAACGTGACCTTGCCCTGCTCGATACCCTTCAGGATGGATTTGAGGATACCGTGAATGGAACCGGCATCCTGCAGGGACTCGTGTCTGAAGGCCTTCTTCCCCTGTTTCATGTTGCTGCCCTCGATAATGGATAAGCCGTAAAAAGAATCTGCTCAAGGCGGTTCCTGCCAAACACCCCGTGACCACCACTCAGTGCCGAATTCCAGGCATGCTGAATAGTGCTACTTTGCCAGGTTATACATAAGATCAAAAATCGCAGTATCTGTAGGTTGGGCTGAGCCTGCGAAGCCCAACAATTTATCGATTTGGAGCCAATCCATAAAGTAGAAATAGTTACCTTCTCAATACCTGATTACCTACCTGTCTAAGCTGGTTTTCAAGCCACTTTCGCCGTAAATTCTCTCTATTTCGGGGCAATTTCCTAGGGGGGATAAGGCGCGTGCACAGAACTTTCGTTTTGCACGACACTTATGCGCGCCGCACCCACCAATGGTCTGACCACATGCCGTAACGCCCGGAATGGTGGATCAAGTGGAGCGGATCCACCCGGCTATCGTCGTCACCGTTTGTTCCGTCTACTCGGCCTCGTCAGGATCTCTTTCAGTTCACGCCGTAACACTTTCGGCTCGAACAGCTTGATGAAAGGGAAGTCCGTGCTGATCCCCATCACCATCCCCTCAGGGCGAAAGATGGTGACCGCCGCCCCCTGCCCCTTCAGCTTCTCCCGCTTACGGGTATTACGGTCCAGGGTCGCGTCGCACTCAAAATTGATGATCCCCTTTCTGAGCATGATCCGCTGCCCATGCAGCTTGATCTGGTGCCCATGAACGATGGCGTGGATGCCCTTTTCGTGGACCAACTGAACCCCACGGCGGGTCAACGGCATGTCCGAATCCCGGTACTTGGTCCTCACTGTGTTGGCCAGGGGGCCATAATAGAAGTCAAACGGATCATTGTATAGCTGCCGATTGAACATCCGGTTGAGGTGCCTGATGCCTTTGTTCCTGATGATGCGGGCGATCCGATCATCCAGTCCGGCATGAATAAACAGAAAGGAGCCCTCACAGTGGGCCAGCTTCGCCTTATCGAAGAACCAGGCGAACTCTCCCCTCTCTTTGAGGAACAGTTGCCGCCACTTCTTTGCTGCCGCATAGACCATGCGCATGGAGAGCCCCGCCTTGCGACACTCTTCCTCAAAGCGGTCCATCTTTACCCGCAGCCGTTTCATCTCCCGTTCGATGCCGTCGTCCGGCATCACCCAGCGGGCAACGCTGGGAAACTCGCTGAACCAGCTTTTCGGCGGGTAGATGCGCCGCCGACACTCCCGCTCGTCCGGTATACCGCGCAATGCCTTCGAGCTCTGGAGATACCCCTCGTTTATCTCTTTCAGCAGCGGGATCACTTTCGGCCCCATGCGGATAAAGAAATGCGCGGTGCGAATATCCCGCTCCAGAAACAGGGAGTGGATCCCCAGCATCAGGCGCACATCGTGGTTACCGGCCAGAATCCTGACCCGCGCGCCCCTTCTCATCAGCACCCGGATCACCCGCAGCAACTGCAGGCTGCTGGGTCCCTTGTCAAAACAATCGCCACCGATGATGAACTGGGCATGCCGACCGGACTTTGTCAGCTTCAGATCCCGGTCCTGCGGACCCGTCTTCTTCACTCCCCCGGAAGCTACCAGGGAGGAGAGGAATGCCTGGGCATCCCCGTGCAGATCGGAAAAGAAATAGGTGGTCCGGCCCGGCCACTTCCAGCGATTCCGGTCCAGCAGATCCAGGAATTCCCGGGTCAGTGCCCGGTGGTGAGAGAGATCCTTACTGACGGTATAACGCTTTCCCGGCAGCCATAGCTGACAGCCGCGGGGGAGATCCGTACCGATCCACTTCAGCCCCCGGTAGCGGGGCACGGGAAGCTCCGGGTGCCCGCAATTTTTGTGCTTCAATCCATCGCCTCCCCATTGCCGGCCCGGACCTTCCATTCCCCCGCCACCTGACGCCAGCTTCCAGCCTCCGACGACTCAAGAAACACCGGCCGGCCATGATACATACTGAGCCGCGCGATATCCTCGAAACTGAGCAGACCCAGATGGTGGGCCGCGTGGCGAAAGGCGGCACCGTGACCGACAAACAGTTTCACATCGCTGCCTCCGCTCTCCTCGGTGGCCCGGCGCCGCAAGTGGCCCGCCACTCGCTCCCCCGCCTCCATCAGGGATTCGGCCCCCTGCAGTGGCAGACGGTAGTGGCTGTCCGCCTTCCAATCGGCAGGCGGGTCCGGAAAACGGGGATCCTGATGCAGGATCTCCTCGATCTGTGAAATGGTCAGGTTGGCGGCGCACCCTACGCCCCGCTCCGCCAGCTGATCGAAGCCCTCCACCCGAAGCGACAGCCCGGACAGACCGCCCAACCGTTCAGCGATGATCTGCGCCGTGCGCCAACCCCGAAGCATGTGGGAGCTGTCGATCAGGGGCAGCAGGCGCCAACTGCGCTGTTCGATAATCTGCCGCAGTGTAGCTGCTGCCTCGCGCGCCTGCGCTTCGCCTTCGGGGGTAAGCGGAAATGGCTGATGAGCGCTGGGGGTGTTGGCGAGTTGATGATACTCACCATGGCGTACCAGTGCTGCAATCACCCGATCAGCACCTTTTGCTCCAGTGCCTCCAGCAGGGGAACCAGTTCCCTCTGCTTCAACCGTTCCCGCGCCTCATGGGGCGTCACCCATTCCCGCCCGCGGTGGCGCTCCTCCCACTCGGATTCGGGTATCACCCGCTCGACCGCCATTGGATAGACTGCCACGGTACAGGTACCACCCCACTTCTCATAACGGTACTCACCCAGGGATTCCAGCCCGACCTCCCCCTCGACACCCGCCTCTTCCTGCGCCTCCTTGGCCGCGGATACCTGGGGGGAGAGACCCGGCTCCTGAATCCCCTTGGGC
Organism: Sedimenticola sp.; assembly: GCA_030590525.1. Taxonomy (GTDB): domain Bacteria; phylum Pseudomonadota; class Gammaproteobacteria; order Chromatiales; family Chromatiaceae; genus JAUXBK01. Next base: position 3,171 of record JAUUYI010000215.1, read on the forward strand.
ACTACCCAGTGCTTCTGTTTACTGGAGGAGACAAGAAGCACCTCCAGTCTGCCATCCCGCACCCGGTAGGGGATCACCGACGACTGGGTATAGTAGTAGGCTGGACGCTCCCGCCATTCGTCGCCCTGAAAATCGGGGAAGGGGAACGCTTTCGGCAGCGTGCCGGGACGGGTGAGGGAGAGCAACCGGGCACACCCCTCACTCACCCCGGCCCAGTCACCACTCAGGCTGAGGCGTGCCAGGGTGGCGGTCGCCAGCAGTTTGCCATCGGAGGGTATCTTCACCCCATCCTTCACCAGCCATGTCAGCAGTTCCTCCATTCCAGGATTGTGCCCCACCAGCAGAACCCGTTGCGCCCGCCCGGGCAGCCCCCGGAGCACCGCCAGCAGCGCCTCCGGCCCGGCCGCGTAGATACGCCGATCCGGTACGATCATGGCGGCGGAGAGCCCCATCGCCTTGCACACCTTCTCGGCGGTCACAATGGCCCGCTCTGCCGGAGAGCTGACCACCTGGTCCGGCGCCAGCCCCTGCTGCTGCAGCCAGACGCCGACCCGCTGGGCATCCCGCTTGCCACGGTCTTTCAACGGCCGCTGGTAGTCGTCCACGTCCACCTTCCAGTCGGATTTTCCGTGGCGGAGTATCAATAGCTCTCGTTTCATGCGTGTCGTTATCCGTTAGTGGCCCAGGTTGATTTTCGTGGTCTGATCTCTTTGCATGATCGTAGGATGGGCAAAGGCGCGAAAGCGCCGTGCCCATCACAATCCGCGGTGCCTGCCCCGATGGGCACGGCGCTTCGCGCCTTTGCCCATCCTACGCAACTATTTGGTTCCGACACGGCAGGCTTCAGGGAGGCGCTGCCGTCAACTCAACAGCCGTTCCAGGCAAAAGTTGGTCAGCGCCTCGAAATCGACCCGACCGGTTACTTCGTAGACCGTCACCTCACTGAAAACATCCAGATAGGCCTGTTCATCGAAATCGGTATCGTCCTGATAGAGGGTGCCGTCAGGGTACTGATAGAAGGGCCCCGGGGATTTCATGATCGCCCCCAGCAGCTCCCGCCGCTGGCCCAGATCAACCTGGGTGACCCCCAGTGGCTGGCTGCCATCCCGCTTCCAGTTCAACACCAGGAAGGCGGAAAGCCGGGCCTCCTGGACGATGCGGTCCTTACCGTAGACCTGCTCCACATCCACATCGTATTTCTCTTCCAGCTCCCACAGTTTCTCCGGCGGGAGCTGCAGCAGCGCCTCTCGCTGGGGCGCCGGAATCAGCGGTTGCAGCCGTGGGTTGTGGACGATGGTCCCCGGGTTGACCCGGGGCAGTTTAGGTATCCCCCGGGCCACGACGATATCATCGATCTGCTTCACGAACAGCCGATCATTGGTGAGATAGCTCACCTCCTCATGGTCCATCAGATGCAGCATGAGGGTGGACTTTCCACCACCGGAA
>JAUUYI010000055.1 GCA_030590525.1 Sedimenticola sp.
CAGCAGGGCCGGAACCAAGGTGTAGGAGCGGGCTTGCCCGCGAAATGCTCTGGCAGCGGCAAGAGCACTGTTCGCGGGCAAGCCCGCTCCTACAGGAAAATTCTTCGTCATTTTGCATAAGATTTCAGTGCTAAGGTACTAAGGGCTCGCGAAACAATAACCCCCTGTTTTGGGACGCCGATCCATGCCGGACAGGATGTTCAAATGCCGTGTAGGTCATGGATGTGCGGGAACGCCCCAAATTCAGGGGCTTAATTATTTCGCGAGCCCCAAGCCTGACGGGCTCCTGAATATTCTGAGTAAAAAATTAATAATTGATATGGTTGGAAACAAGCGATGAGCCAGGAAGATCAAGATAACAGCGGCCTGAAATCACCGAATCAGACACCGGAAAAAGATCTTGGGCTCGCCGGCCGCACCGCACAGTTCTTTATCAGTTCCCCGCTTGCACCACTGCTCTTCATCGCCATGATGCTGATGGGATTGCTGGGCCTGGTCATGACGCCCCGGCAGGAGGATCCCCAGATCTCTGTGCCCATGGTTGATATCTTCGTTCAGTATCCCGGTGCCTCGGCAGAGCAGGTGGCAGCGCTGGCCATCGAACCGCTGGAGCGGATCCTGAGCGAAATCCCTGCGGTCAAACACGTCTACTCCGCCACCCAGCGGGGTATGGGGATCGTTACCATCCAGTTCAAAGTGGGGGAGGAGATGGGGCCTTCACTGGTGAAGGTCAATGACAAACTCGACTCCAACATGGACAAAATCCCCCCCGGCGTGATGCCGCCGCTGGTGAAAGCCAAGGGAATCGATGATGTGCCGGTGGTCAATGTCACGCTCTGGTCCAAGGATATGGATCAGGACGGTGTTCCCGACGTGGATGACGGCCAGTTGCGGATGCTGGCCCAGGATGTCCTGCAGAGTGTCAAGGCAATCCCGGATACAGGCAACAGCTTCGTGGTGGGTGGACGCCGGGAACAGGTGACTATTGAGGTCTTTCCCGAACGGCTCTCCGGTTACGGCATCAGCCTGGATCAGGTTGCAAACACAGTACGTACCGCCAACAGCGAACAGCAGGCGGGTGGTGTGGAGTCGGGCAATACCCATTTCACGGTGATGACCGGGTCGTTTCTGAAAACCATCGAGGATATCAACCGGCTGGTGGTGGGCACCCACAATAACGTACCGGTCTATCTGCACGACGTGGCACGGGTCACCCAGGGTCCGGAGGATGCCAAACAGCTGGTCTCCTATTACTCGGGGCCGGCATCCGAGCTGGGTGAAAGCGTGACCGGCGCCCCGGCGGTAACCATCGCCGTGGCCAAGAAGGCGGGCACCAATGGTGTCGCGGTGGCAAATGCCATCATCCAGCGGGTTAATGACCTGAAGGGCAGCCGGATTCCGGCCAACGTCGAGGTCAGTATCACCCGGGATTACGGCAAGACGGCAAACGACAAGGTAAACGAACTGATCTTCAAGCTCTTCGCGGCTACCAGTTTCGTCTTTTTGCTGGTGTTGTTCGCTTTTCGAGCGCTCCGTCCGGCAATCGTCGTGGTGCTGGTGATCCCGGTGGTGCTGCTGATGACCATCTTCTACGCCTGGGTGGCGGGGTACACCATCGACCGGGTGAGTCTGTTCGCGCTGATCTTCTCTATCGGTATTCTGGTAGACGATGCCATCGTGGTGGTGGAGAACATCTATCGCCGCTGGCTGGAAGAGGGCAAGACCGATGCGGCTACGGCAGTGGATGCGGTGCGGGAAGTAGGAAACCCCACCATCCTGGCCACCTTTACCGTGATTGCCGCACTGATGCCCATGGGTTTCGTCAGCGGCATGATGGGGCCCTATATGGAACCGATCCCGGCCCTGGGAATTGCGGCCATGCTTATCTCGCTGTTTGCTGCATTCGTCTTCACTCCGTGGCTGACGCTCTCCCGCTGGTTGCGCCCGACCATGTCCTATCTGGAGGTGGCAGAGAAGCGGGAACACAAAGAGGCAGAGTGGCTGGAGGGGCTCTATCGCCGGATGCTCACCCCCATGATCGAGCATCCGCGTAAGCGTTATCTGTTCCGGATCATCCTCTGGGGTACCTTTTTCCTGGCCTGTTCCATGTTTTATTTCAAGATAGTGGCGGTGAAGATGCTGCCGCTGGACAACAAGCCCGAATTCTCTGTGGTGCTGGACATGCCGGAGGGGACTGCCCTGCCGGTGACCGCCAATATGGCGGATCGGATCGCCAAGATGGTGCGAAAGATGCCCGAGGTGACCGCGGTCCAGGTCTATGCCGGTACCGCCAAACCGTTTGATTTCAACGGCATGGTGCGTCACTACTATCTGCGCCAGGATCCCTGGCAGGGTGAGGTCCAGGTCCAGTTGCTGGATAAAACCGAACGCAAGCGCAGCAGCCATGAGATTGCGGTTCAGGCGCGTAAAGAGGTGGCAGACATTATCCGGGGCACGGGTGCCCGCGTTGCCATAGTGGAGATGCCGCCAGGGCCACCGGTGCTGCAGGCGGTGGTGGCAGAGGTGCACGGACCCAACAGCGAGATCAGGCGTCAGGTGGCGAGGGACCTTACCACTGTATTCGAACAGGCGGAAAGTCTTCGGGACGTGGATAACTATATGCGTGACCCTTACGAGTACTGGCGCTTCATCGTTGATACGGAGAAGGCAGTGCGCCGGGGCATTTCGGTAGACACCATCAACCGTAATCTCTCCATGGCCCTGGGTGGCTCGGTGCTGGGGGATGTCAAGCAGCGTGCCGGTCATGAGCCGGTCAATATCGTAATACAGGTACCGATGGCAGAGCGATCCCAGGTGACCCGCCTGGGTGACCTGCCGGTAAAATCTCAGTCCGGCAGCACCATCCCGTTGCGGGAACTGGGCAGATTCGAGAAAGTGCCGGAAGAGGCCATCATCTATCACAAGGATCTGCGATCCGTGGAGTATGTGGTGGCGGATGTGGGTGGCGCACTGGCAGCGCCGGTTTACGGCATGTTCCAGGTGCAGGATAGCCTGGAGTCACAGGGCTACATCGCCCCCGATGGTGTGAAACTCGACGCCTACTGGCTGGGACCGCCACCGGACGATAGCGTTTCCAGTTTTGAGTGGGCGGGTGAGTGGACGGTCACCTACGAGACCTTCCGGGACATGGGCGCCGCCTTCATGGTGGCGCTGGTGCTGATCTACATCCTGGTGGTGTGGGAGTTCGGCAACTTCCGCATACCGGCCTTGATCATGGCGCCTATTCCGTTGACCCTGCTGGGTATCATTCCGATGCACGCCATCATGGGGGCCGAGTTCTCGGCCACCTCTATGATCGGCTGGATCGCCCTGGCGGGCATCATTGTGCGTAACTCGATCCTGCTGGTGGATTTCTCTCTCCACGAAATGGCGAAGGGGGTGCCGGTGATGGAAGCGGTGATCCTCTCCTGCAAGGCAAGGACCCGCCCGATCCTGATCACGGCCCTGGCCCTGGTGGCCGGTTCCAGCGTGATCTTTACCGACCCAATCTTTCAGGGAATGGCCATCTCTCTGGCCTCCGGGGTCATGGTCTCCACCATCCTCACACTGGTAGTGATTCCGCTGGGTTGTATCAAGGCGGGCAAAGCGATGTGTGACATCGTTGGCGAAGGCTGTGTTCCTGCCGAAGCAGTTATCGCTGCGGAGGAGGGGGGCAAGCGCGCGGCTGCGTCCGCTGTTCCTCCCAGTACACCACTGTTGCTGACTATCTGGGGCAAGCTGGTCAGTGTGCTGTTGATGCTGTTTTATGTTGTCCGTGGCATCTTTCTGCTGCTGGCTCAGATGTTCAGGAAGAAAAACAGCACGCCTGCAACACCGCCCCCTGTGGCCTCCCCGCCGCCGGCACCAGCCGGGCCTGCAGGGGGAATCCCACCGGCATCACCCCCCGGGGCAGGAGGAGGCTCCCCGCCGCCGCCAGCGGCCAGTCTGGGAATGGAGGTGGTAGATGCATCAAATGAGGTGAGTGCCGGGGCACAGCCTCAGAGTGAGCCGCAAGCGGTGGAAACGGTAACTGTAGCGGAGATGCAGCCCCTGGCCGAAGCGGCGCCATCCTCGGTTGCGAGTGAGTCGGACGCCCATGCTGTTGATGCCGCACCAATAACCGAGACTGTAGAGAAAAAGAGTGTTGTGTCTGCTAAGCAGAAGACAACAGAAAGGAGACCGGCAGCCAGTAAAAAGAAGACTGCAAAAAAGGGTGTAAAAAAGGCCGCTGTTGCAAAAGGTGTTGCGGCAAAGGCGAGCGCCGGGAAGGTGCCGGCTGAAACAGTCAAGCAGAATGGTGCTCCAGACGATGAGGATGATGTCAGTAAGGCTGCTACGGCCAAATCAGTCAAACCCAGCGCGCCAAAAAAAGGTGGACGGCGCGGCATCCGTTTGAGAAATGGGAGTGGCGAAGGAATTGAGTGACGAATGTCAGGCATACCGCTGATAGTCGAGTGAGAAGGCGCATGAGATTCGTTGACAGGGCGAGTGTTCTCAGACTTCTGCTGGTGGGGCTGGTTGTCTCTCAGCTCCAGTTTTCCGCTGCTATGGGACAGGGGTATGGCAGCGCCCTGCAGCGCTTTGTTCCGCAGAGCAACGGGTACAACGGTGCACGCTATGGCAGCTCTGATTTCAATGAAGGCAGGTACGGGGTGGACCCCTATCAGAAATTTGAGCAGTGGCAAGGTGCGGATACCGGTGCAGCATACCGGCGCTTGACACCTCAGGCACCCCCGCCTATGGGCTACAGGTTCCGTAGTCAGCCGGATATTCCCGCAGTAGCCGATACCCAGCTCAGATTCCGACCCCTGCCAATGAATGGACGCTCACCTTACGGGTGGGGAAGAGGCACTGGGGGGTATGAAGGGGCTTTGGCGCCACTTCCCATCTTTCGTCCGCTGGGAGACGGTGAACTGCGGGCGAAGCAGTACCGGGAACAGTTACAGGGCCCTGGGGAGATTTTTCCTTTTCCATCAGCTGAAACTTCTGGTGGTTTTCAGAATCGGGGCGATTTCAGGGGCACTGCTGGCTATCGGCCGGAGTGGGACAGATAGCCGAATGTGTGGAAGTTGATAAAAAATGGCGTACCTGTACGAGCTACGCAGTGAACCCATCCATACCTGACAGGCAAAGATAAAGGGTTAAATTATCACAAATAGAAAAAGCCAGGGGAGGAGCTCTGCGTCATGATTAAAAAAATGAAATATCTGATATCCATTTTGATCGTGAATCTCTGTGTTGTGGTGACCGGTCAGGCGGGAAGTGCTTCCGTTACCGAATACGCAGCCGAGATCTATCAAAAAATGCCCCAGGGCACCGAAGTCACCGGGCGGGTCTATGTAGGCAAGACAGACATGCGGACCGATATGGAGCAGGATGGAGAAAAAGTCATCCAGCTGATTGATACAAAAAATAAGGTATTACGCATACTCTATCCGGCTCAGCACAGCTATATGGAGGTTCCTGTAGGCGCGGGGATGCCAATGACATCCGGTCAGGGTGGCGAAGTGAATCCCTGCAAAGGGATGCCCGGTACCCAGTGCAGAAAACTGGGAGAAGAGAAGATGAATGGCCGTCCGATAATGAAGTGGGAGATCTCTTTCGAGCAGCAGGGAAAGCAGATCAAGGGCCTGCAATGGATCGACCAGGAGCGGGGCATGGTAATGCGCCAGGAGATGCCCGGAGGAATGCGTTTGGAACTCAAACTGCTTGGCACAGAGGAGCTGAATGGCAGGAGCGTGGAAAAGTGGGAAGTGAATATGTCTCAGGGTGGTAAGCCGCAGCGCTCTTTTCGCTGGTACGACCCGGCCCTCAATCTTGTCATTCGGGAAGTAATGCCGGGCGGCTATGTACGCGAGATGCGCAACATCCAGGTTGGCCCACAAAATTCCACCCTGTTCCAGGTCCCGAAGGGATACAAGAAGATAGATCCCCGGCAGGGAAGGGGTGATGATCAGTCACAATGATCCAGCTTACCTGGAATTCAGTGCTGAGTGCTGGTCATCCCATGATCGCTGTGGTGCACAGGGTGAAGCTGAATAGTTACGATACAACATCACATGGCCCGCGCGTTTCCCGGGCCAGGACGGGGGCGGTATCATGATTACGGTGGTTGGCAGTCTGAAGGGCGGGTCCGGTAAAAGCACGGTCACGTTCAATCTTGCCGTCTGGCTGACCATGGCGGAATTGGACATCAAAGTGGTGGATCTGGATCCACAGTCCACGTTGCGGGATGTTGCAGAGGTGAGAGAAGAGGAGGGGTACACCCCACTGATCTCAGTGATGGGGAAGAAAGCCCTGGAGGAGAAGGATCTTCGCAAGGTGGACGAGACCCTGATCGACATCGGCACCGCCGATCTGAAGCTGATGAAAAAGGCGATTCAGATGGCAGACCGGGTGTTGGTCCCTGTACCACCCTCCCAGGCGGATATCTGGTCGACACAGCGGTTCATTCAGTTTGTGGGCTCTCTCGACACGCTGGATGGTCTGCAACTGCTGGCTTTCATCAACCGGGGAGACACCCACCACGCAGTTCGTGAGACGGATGAGGCGGCGGCGGCGCTCGTCTCTCTCCCCGGTATCCGGTTTTTAAGGCCACGACTCTGCCAGCGGACCATTTTCAGGCGCTCTTTCAGTGAAGGGCTGGCCGTTTTTGAATTGAATGCAAAGTCAAAGGGAACCAAAGAGTTCAATGCACTTTGCGCCAAGCTGTACCCCGATCTGGTTGGGAAAAAAGGCTGAATCCCCACCATATGGACGGTATATGGCTCCGGCGAGAGGGGCTGATGTTCGATCAAAGGAGGTTGAAAGATGGGTTTTATACGTAATCTGTTTGCATTGGTGGGTCTGCTGGCGGTTGTTGCCGGTGGTGCGGCGTATGTGAAGATGAAGGGGGTGGTTTCCGAATTTGATCCGGGTGCCCCTGCGGTCTACTGGGAAATGGCGCAGGATATACTGAAGTATGGCAGCGCGGTAGAGGCCACGGTCTGGAAGATGGAGGTGGCTGAAGGGCTGTCGGCAGACGAGGTCGAGGAGACCATGAAGTTTGTGGCCAACGAGCACAACATATCCAATGTCGGTGAGTTGCCGCTATCCAAGGATGTTGAGGCCAAGATAGGGGGTAAGTACCGCTATGTGAAGATATTTATGTTCTGCAACTCCCTGACTGCCAAGGAGATGATGGATTATAACGATGCCTATTCCGCCTATCTTCCCTGCCGTATCAGCATGATGGAGGACCCGGATGGAAAACTCTGGCTTTACAGCCTCAACATGGACCTCATGATATATGGCGGACACCCTCTACCCGAGGGACTGAAGAAGGAGGCGCTGAATGTCAAAACCGTCATACTCGATATTATGCAGCGGGGTGCGGAGGGGGATTTCTAATCCTGAAACAGGGTTGATTCCATTGCGCTGGCGGGAGAGTGGCTCAAACCCCCCCGATTTTTCATCGTATAGCACGACACCGGTAAGCACCCGATTAATCCCGTCAGGGTGTGGGTTTCACCGGGTGCTTCCGAATCACCCATAATCCGACAGGCCCCTCGTACTCCAACAATATAACCATGTTGGAGTACGAGTCCTTGATCCTGCGATCTACAGGGATGTATTCACAGCGCCTTCCGGAACAAACATCCCATGACCGCCACGCTTCGCAGATAAAGCCGGTCAGTTACAAAAAGACAAATAAAAACAATAGGTAATAGGTGTTATTATAATTGTTCCACTATTGTTATAGTTAAAGTATGTGATATTCTCAGCGATTGATTTGTAATTAATAACCTGGTGTAGTTTCCAGGTTGAGGGTTGGCAAACTATGGTCGAGCAACAGAAACCACCTCAGCAGAAGGCCGAGCAGGAGAAGATGGAGTACTCTCTGGACCGGCTTTCAGAGGCGTTTGAGACCAGTGCCCGGCGCTGGGAACTGATTGTCTATCCTTCACTTTTTGCCTTCATTATCCTGGCGGGTTATGGCTTCTTTCTGATCTACAGTCTGACAAGAGACGTCCACTATCTGGCCATCAGTGTGGATTCCAATATGACGGTCCTGGCCAGCAACATGCAAAATGTATCGGACAACATGACGCATATGACTGCCGACATCAAAACAATGTCGTCCAGTCTTATCGATATCAACCGGAAGGTAGGCACTCTCGAGCCGATGCTGACCAATATCAACTCCATGGACCAATCAATGGGCTCCATGGACCGGGCGATTCAATCCATTACTGTGTCGACCCACAACATGCGTGGTGATATGGCGATTATGAATCGGAATGTCTCCCGGCCCATGTCGTTCATGAATACGTTCTTACCCTGGTAGGAGGCAGGCCGCTCCTGTACATCCTGTACGCGCGGCATTGATACATCCATGTACGGCAGATGCCGGGAGCGACGCCGTACAAGGATGTGCCAGAGCAAAGTGTACTCCGAGTGAAAGTGTACTCCGAGTGAAGTATGAGGATATATGTGAGCAAACAGAACGGGAGATGCGGCGAATCAGTGAATTCTTGGGAGTAGGATTTGAAAGCTCGATGCTGAAACGGAACCTCGTTGCAATACATCACCTTGGCGGAAGCCCATCCAAATATGTCGGAAGGGAGGAGAAGATAAGGCTTGACCGATCCTACGAGGAGCATCTTACACCGGTGCAGCGAGTCTGGCTGCATCGTCTGGTGAGAAAAGAGGCGGATCTCTGGGGCTACACTTCGTGATCTGCGGCGAAACGAGGCATGGGTTCAATGGGGTGTGTACAACTGTTTCAGTGAAAATGGAGAAACATGCGTCTTTATTCTCATGGCCTTCAGGCAGTATATCCACATCGTAATACTTTGCAGGGCTCTGCCAGTTGCAGCGCCAGTCGCGACGCCCAGAATACCATGGGTCTTTACCAGCAGCAGGCTGGTACCTATGCAATTACTCCTGCGCAAATTCCGATGAGCATCGCTGCGGTCTGGTGACCGCTCATAGCCATCAGTACCCCGGGGGAGCCCACCGCCACGTTTATTGTATGTCCAGCAACCAGCACGATCAGAACATTCCATCCAGAGGTGTAAGCTGGACCAAACACCATAGCAAGGATCTCGCCGGAAGCCAGGAAAACAATGATGGCAATCAGGGTGGAAGGCAGGGCCATTATTGCCGCGGCGGTTTGTAATATCTTCTCTACCCGGGCGTTGTCATTCATTACAGAAAGTTGGGCAATGGTGGAGGCAATAATTCTGTTGCTGATGAACAGGGGTAACTGTACCAGTTTGGCGAGCCTTGATGCCGCGCCATAGATAGCGACATCTGCCTGACACAGGGGGCTAACGAGGCGCTTGCAGTCGGACGCTCCGCTCGTGCCTCGCTCTGCGCCGCTGAAGCGCAGCGTTAGCTCTTAAAAACCATCAATTTAGTCGCGCTATTGCAATTCAATGTAATTACATTATAATTACCTCGTGATTCATTTATTTCATGAGGTTACTATATGGCACATTTAGTTAAAATCGGTAATTCTCAAGGCATCAGAATACCTAAACCACTTATACAGCAAGC
>JAUUYI010000079.1 GCA_030590525.1 Sedimenticola sp.
CGTTTGCCCCGGGTTATTGAGAAGTTACCGAGATCAGGATGTCTGATGTTGGGCTTTCTGTTTCCAGTGATACCCATCTAGCCAGGTACATCCTGCCTGTACCATTTTCAGATAATAGCCTAACCCGGCAGCGCCGGAACCAAATAGTAGGCTGGGCACGTTGTTTGTGCCCACCATTGCGATACAAGGAGCTTTGGTGGGCACAAACAACGTGCCCACCCTACGGAGATTCCTTTGCGTTTCTGTTCAAGATTTCAGTGGTAAGGTACTAGGAGGCTGTCGGAGACCCACCACGCAACCGCTTGAGCATACTGGAAAGCACATCTTCCAGTTCCTCATAGGTCTTCTTTTGTGCTTCCTGATAGCGGCTGACGGGCTTTTCTGCAAGCAGTGCCAGACGGGCATCAAAGTAGGCTACATCCGCTTCCAGCTGTTGCAGGCTCACCCCCAGACCACCCCCTTTCTTATACACCGAGCTTTTCTTATACACCGAGCTTTACCCCGATCGCCTGTCCGAGTGCCGGCAGCCGGAAGCTGGATGCAGCATGCATATCGCCCTTAGGGGTTGTCCAACAATAACTTCCCATTTTGGAACGCCGATCCATCCCGCCTGGCTGTGTTGCGAAAACTTGAAAGATAATAAATATTGCTGCGTTTCCGCGCCTTGCCAGACGGGCGCCTCGACGCCCCAAAACAGGGAAGTTAATATTGGACAACCCCTTACCCTTCCAAGTAGTACTCCGGCGGAGAAGGTTTGCAGGAAGTGGTAAGCTTGCGAACTCCGAAGGAAGTGCCCATGGGGTAAACCGCATCGGTCGGCAGGTGGTTGCTCCTGCATAACCTGCATTTCCGCCATCCCTGGCGGTCGCATTATTCCCCGCCATTAGTCTCGGAGTAAAGACCATGCATGGCTTCGAAATCATGGTCTGTCCCCGATTTACATGCGATTTGGTATCAAAGTAAAGACCTTCTTCCCTTGTAGAGAAGATTGTCGGGCACAAAAAACGTGCCCGACCTACCTGGCTTCGCTGTCCGCCGACCATGGCAGTACCGGCACTACGGAAATACTGTTCTTGGGGGAGCCTTCGATCACCCTGTCGCTGTAGGTGAGATAAACCAGCACATGGCGTTTGCTGTCGTAGAATCGTACGACCTGCGTGCTCTTGAACACCAGAGAGGTGCGCTTCTTGAATACCTCTTCTCCATCGTCCTTGCCACTTCGAATCCTCCCGGTAATCTTGATGGGGCCGATCTGGCGACATGCGATGGAAGCATCCGCGGTATCCTCGGCGACGCCAATGGCACCGCTCATGCCACCGGTCTTGGCGTGACTCAGGTAGCAGGCCACGCCCGGGACTTCGGGGTCCTCGAAAACCTCGATCACGATCTTGTCGTTGGGACCAAGCCATTTGAACTTGGTGTTGACACTGCCGATCTCCTCGGCGGCCGCGCTTGCTGTCAGCAAGAGCCCGATCATCACTACAGAAAAAAAGTTCATGCAACACTCCTCCGGGTATCTGATTTGCCCTGCCCGTTCCCTCTTCGTAGCGGCTCATGCATTGGCATTAGCAAGGAACCGCTGTTTCTCTTGCCGGTACTCTTCCACCGTGAGGTTACGCAGGATAGAGTTGTGACCACCATCATTGTGCACGAAATGGACCGCATTGATATACTCCTCGATCACGTGGATCTTCTGCAGCGGGGTGACGATCAGCAATTGCAGGTTGAGTTTTCTGAACAGCTCCAGTGCATACCGGGTGGACTCATCCGAGCCGCGGCCGAACGCCTCGTCGATCACCACGAAACGAAACGAGCGGGACCGGGCGTGACCCCACTCCAGACCGAACTGGTAGGCCAGGGCCGAGGCCAGAATGGTATAGGCCAGCTTCTCCTTCTGCCCCCCTGACTTGCCGGCGGTATCCGAGTAGAACTCTTTCTCCTCCCCGTCCGCCAGATAACGCTCACTGGCGGAGAAATTGAACCAGTTGCGCACGTCCGTCACCTTGCGGGTCCAGCGCCGATCCTGATCGACCAGCCCCTCGCGGCCGTTGAAACGATCGATGATTTTCTTGACCTGCAGGAACTTCCCCTCGCTGTAGAGTTCCGCCTCATCCAGGGCATCGCTCAACACCTGCCGCAACTGCTCCCGGAAATCCCGGATCTCTGTATCGGGGGTCGGGTCCTTGATCAGCATGATGTAGCTCCCCGGGTTGTACTCGATCTCCTGCAGGGAACGGTTGATGGTGTCGATCTTCTGTTCGATCTCCCGCTGCTCCCGCTCCAGCTGCGCCTGGAACATCGCCACCCCCTGGATGGTCTCCTCCTTCAGCATCTCCCGGAACCGGGTCTCGTGCCGTGGCAGATCCTCCTGTTCCAGCGCCTGCAGCATGGCGGCATACTCGGGCAGCGCCTCTACGGCGGCGTCCACCTCCTGGGTCTCGGCGGGAAAATCATTCTTGTAGCGCTGCATGGCGGCGATCAAAGCGGTATTGACACTCCCGAGCCGGCCCCGTTCGTTGTTCAATAACCGCTGGATATGGCCGCGCAGCTCCTGTTCACTGGAGACCAGGTTCTGCAGCGTCAGCCGGGGGCGCTCCAGCGCCTCCTCACGCAACGCTTCGAGCCGGGGCAGCAGCCGCTCCCGCTCCCGGGCATCAAGGGTGGCAGCCAACGCCAGCGCCGCCTCCCGCTCCTCGCGCGCGGTCTGCAAGCGGGCGTTCCGGTTGCCCCGCTGTTCGATCAGCCCGCGCTCTTTCAGGGCCTTTTTCTCCACCGCCCCCTCCACCATCCGCAGCTGGGTGCGCAGATCCTTCAACCGGTCGGAACTCTCTTCGATGCACCGCTTCTCTTCCTGCAGTGACTGGATCTCAGCGGCCGTCGCCTGCCAGCGGATCTCCTCGAAGGGGTCGATGTTCAGCAGGTCCCGGGCACTGTCCCGACGTCTTTCGACGACCGACAGCTGACCGTTGATCCCGTCGATCCCGGTGGCCAGTCGAATCACCTCTGCTGCCACCCCGCCCTGCTCCGCCTCCAACGCCCGGATCTTCTCCTCATTGCTCCAGCCCAGCACATACCGGCTGCGCTCCTCCAGCCGGTGCCGGTCGTCCTTTTCATGCCGGCGGCCGCCGCTCTTTATCTGGCCCTGCCGGGTGATCGCCTTGGGCAGCCGTCGAAAGGCGGTCATCTCTTCGCAGCAGATGTGATCGAAGTGGCGGGCCAGCCAGGCATCCAACCACTCGTAGAAGGGGCTCTCCGGCCGGATCCGCAGCTTGCGGCAGAGTGCATTGGGCTCGGGCCGTGGCAGGCGACCCCGTTCCGATCGGGTGCGATAGTAGACCAGACGCCCCTTGAGACGGGTGCGCTCCACGTAGTAGCTGACCCGCTCATAATGCTGCTCGGGGACCAGCAGGCTGAGGCCGAAGTTGTGCAGCAACCGCTCGATCGCCCCCTCCCAGCGCTGCTCCGACGGGTCCACCTGCAGCAACTCGCCGGCGAACGGCAATGCCTCCTCATCGACCCCCAGATCCTCTACCAGCAACCGGCGCAGCTCCAGCTGCTGCAGCGGGATATTGCTCTTGCGCCCGCGCAGGGAGACCAGCTCCTGCTCCAGCTGCTCCCCCTGATCCTTGAGCTTCCGCAACTCCACCGCCAGATCCGTCTTCTGCCGGTCGAGCTGGAACGACTCCTCTCCCAGCCGCTCCAGCATACCTTCTGCCCGCTGCCGGTTGGCATGGAACAACTCATCCGTCTGCGCCTGGGGCAGATCCAGCCGCTTCAGGAAACCCTGGTAGCGCTCATCGACCAGCTGCCGCCGCTGGCGCTCCGGCCCCAGCCGGGCAATCTCCTGATCGATGGCCCGTAGACGGCTGCCACCGCTGTCCTCGATCCCTGCTTTGAGGCTGTCCGCCTTGAGACGGAAGGCCGCTATCTCACCCTGCAGCTTCGCCATCCGGCGACTCAGCTGATCGATCTCGGCCTGCAGACGTTCGATCAGTGCCCCTGTCAGCCGCACCTTTTCACCGGCAAACCAGGGGGAGAGCGCTTCACGGCAGGCGGTGAGGGTCTCGATCTCCTGGCTGATCTCCCGGTGCCTGCGGCCATCCGCCATCAGCGGGGTCAGGCGCTCGATCTGGGCCTTGGCCTTGAGTACCGCCCCATGGGCCTGGTTGAGATTATCGAAGGCCCGGCGCAGGGCATCGATACGCTCCTCGGTGTCGGATTGCTCCAGCATGTGCTGGCGTACAAAATCAGTGAGATTACCCACCGATTTCATCGATACCGTCTGGTAAAAGAGGTCGAGCGCCTTCTGCTGCTGAATGCCGAACAGGTGACGAAAACGCCCGGCATACTCCTTGAAGTTATCCAGCACTGCCACCCGCTGGCGCTTGCGCAGCCGCTTCTTCAGGTCGAGGATATCCCCGCCGAAACCACTGAAGTGCTCCGCAATGGTGAGCGGCTGCTCGGCAAAGACGAAGAAGCGTTCCGGGTTGCGCTGCCCCTCCCGCAGCCAGAACACCTGGGCCAGGGTTGCACCCTGATCAAAGCCCCGATTGCGGAACCAGGCCAGCAGCACCGTGTAGCTCCCGCCGTCCCGCAGTGCAACCGGCTTTGCATGCTGGGTGAAGGCGTCCTGTTCACTCTTGTACTCACCACGAATGTAGGAGTAGAGGGACCGCTCCCGGCCCTCGGCACCGGCCGCCTTGTTGTAGATGATCCGGTTGTGGGGGACCAGCAGCGTGGTGAGCGCGTCCACCAGGGTGGATTTGCCGGAACCGATGTCGCCGGTCAGCAGGGAGTTCCTGCCACCCGGCTCGATGCGCCAGACATGCCGGTCGAAGGTACCCCAGTTGAACAGCTCGAAGCGCTCCAGCCTGAAACCGGTCAAGCTGTCGTCATCGGAAAAATCGAACTGGGCGGCCTGTTCGCTCACTGCTCACCCTCCTCCACATACGCGCTGTAACGGGCGAGTATCTGATCGAGCTCGGTCAGCAGATCCGCAGTCACCAGCGCCTTGATGATACGCCGCACCTCGAACTGGTCCGACTGGTCTTTCAGCTTGCGCAGAAAGCCGAACTCCACCACCTTGTTAATATGGCGGTTGATCTGATCGATGGTCCTGGCCTCATTACCCTTTTCCGGCAAAAACACCCGCATCATCTCGATGATCTGTTCCCGGCTGAGGATCACCCTGGTCTCGCCGCCCCCCGCATCCTGCTCCACCAGCCGTTTGCGCAGCAGCACACACAGCAGGCTGACCGGATAGCTGAGCTGCCGCCGCTGCACCAGCCGGGGCAGGCCCTCCGACGCTTCATCCTGCTCCATGTCACCCTGGCGCAGAAAGGCATAGCCCTCCGCCTCATCCAGCAGCAGTTCCAGACCGATGATCCGGACGTAATCCCGCACCGCTGCCTGCAGATCGATCAGGGTCTGCCACAACTGTTCTTCCCGCTCCCGGTAGAGCACCCCCTTCAACAGCTGGATCAGCAGCGGGCCGATCTGTTGCGGAAATTCCAACCCGTTCACTCTCCCACCCCCCGGGTGAACACCACCCGCGGGAGGCGGACCTGGCGACGGTGCCCCTGCTCACCCCGCACCACCAGCCGCTCCTCGGCCTGATCATCGATCATGGCGCGCTCGTCCCTGGCGGCCAGGTTGACGTAGGCTACCAGCTCCGCCACCCCCCGGGTGACAGGGTAACGCCGCACCACCTCGCCCAGACTCACCTGGGAACGGCGTTGCAGCAGGCGACGCACATTGTTCGCCAACACCTCCTCATCGACATAACGGCTCTGAAACAGGAGATCCACCGCCACATCCCCCGCCCCTTCCGTCAGCTCATCCACAGCGATGACCGGGTTGCTGGGTGGCGTAAACAGGCTCCGGGACATCACCAGGGCAATACCGGGGCGCAGTTCGTCCAGTGCCATGAAAGATGCCTCCTGAGGGGGGTATTCCTTGATCGCCACCGCCTTCCGCTCGATCCCCTTGATCAGCTCCATGATGCGTTTGTTTTCCAGCCAGGCCTGGTCATCGAGGTATTTTCGCAGCTGCTCCACCAGGGTGTTGTTGGTGCGATAGACCTTCTCTCCCGCCTCCAGCAGCGCATAACGGATCTGTTTCAGGAGATCTCCGGGCTCGACCTGCTGCATCGATTCCAGCGCGAACACCCGCTCCAGCAACTGGTCGAGCTCGCCCTGGCGTTGCGGCGACATGAGAAACTCCCAGAAGGCGCGAAAACTGCGCCCCTGGTCCGAATCCCGAATCTGGTCCTGGCCATGAAAGATCTCATCCAGCATCTCACCCTTGGGGCGATCACTCAGTGCAATCTGCTCCCGGGTCTGCCGGTCCAGCTCCCGGAAGTTGTACTCCACCTGGCGAAAGTCTGCCAGCAGCCGGCGGGCGGTCTCTTCCGCCTGAAAAAAACGCTCTCGGACCTGAGTTTCGTCCAGGGTCTGGATGCGGCCGGCCTGCACCTGCTCGATCTCCTGGTCGATCGCTGCCTTGCGTCTCTCCAGCTCCTCGATTCGTACCTGCGGATCCGCTTCCATCTGATGAACGATCTCTCGCAGCAGCTGGAACACGGTCATCAGGCGGGACTCGGTACCGACAAACTCCCGCTCTTGTAACTCCTGCAGCCATTCGATCACCTTCTCCGTGGCCGGCGTCAGATCGAATTCGGGTTCGTCACTGCGGGCGGTGTAATATTTGCGCAAAAACAGGCTGCGCTCGTCGGCCCAGTCCTCCAGGTACTGGCGGGCCGTTTTGGGATACATCCCCTCCCCGTACAGATCCCGCAGAAAATAGAGGTAATCGTCCAGCTGGGAGACCAGCTCCGAGTAGCGGATCGAACGCTGGTTGCTCTTGACGAACTGCTGATAGAGAAAACTGACGATCAACGGCACATTGTCCGCCGCCAGCAACCGCAGGGCCGGGTGGTTCTGTTTCAGGTTGAGGAGGTATTCGTAGTCCAAGAACGCCAGGGTCCAAAACTTACGGATTAAGTATACTTGTCAGGCACCCCGCTGGAGCCGTCCGCTCAGCTCTCCAGCGTTTCAGTGCTGCCACCTTTGTATGCCACGCCCGGTATTATACCCGGACACGGGAGTTCGACCAGCCAGTCCGTTGGCCAAACACGCCCCAACCACACTGTTCTCAGCAGCCACAACGCATTCTTTTATTATTTATAACAGCATGTTACCACCCTTCAACATTTCCGGATTCCGGCCCATTGACAACCTCAGCCTATCCCGGTAAAGTGCCCACGCTCAAATAGTGAATTGGTCAGTCGATCTGTCGCATTTGAGCACTTGCCGAGGTGGCGGAATTGGTAGACGCGCTAGCTTCAGGTGTTAGTTGGGGAAACCCAGTGGAGGTTCAAGTCCTCTTCTCGGCACCATAATAGATTCAAAGAGTTACGGAGGATTTCAAGAGATTGAAATCCTTTTTTTCGTTTAGAAAGAAAAACACGTTTACCCCGTATTTACCCCGCGAAAACAGGGACCAGCTGGTGGGTCGGACTCGATAGCGGTATCATCCCCCCGTCACCAGGGGGGCCTGATCCCCGCTCATGATCTGGTGGTAAGCTCCAACAACAAAAAGCAGCCTATGGACCTCAAGAAGTTACACCAGGCCGAAGGCAAAATCGGCCAGCGCCTGAGACAAACACGCCTCGAACGATCCCTGACCCAAGAAGAACTGGCCGGTACCAAGCAGGCTGTAATTCAGAAGATCGAGAATGGACACTCCAAGCGGCCGCGGGTCCTGGACGGTCTGGCCGTGGCTCTGGGGGTCAATCCGGCCTGGCTGCAGTGGGGGGAACCTTTTGCGGCTGTGCAGGTGAATTCCCGACCGTTACCCCCTGAGCGCTGAATACTCCCGTCTCAAACAGAAGGAATCATCGGCCCGGGTTGGCAACAAGCGAAGGTCCGCTATCGGCCATGAGCAGACCTACACTAAACACTAATAAACCCCGCCAGGGCGAACCGTAACGGGGTTGATGAGAGGGCCTTCAGTTTCTGTTATGCGGCTTTCTTACTTCTATGCCGCCTGTAGCCGATACCCGCTAGGCCAAGGCCCATCAATGCGAGAGTGGCGGGTTCTGGGACACTGGCAGATAGTGTTGCGAAGGAGACACCGTCCACAAGGTCCAGCGAAAACGAGCCCGCACCAGGAGAAATTGTGCTACTCCCCTCCAGTCTTATTAAGTAGTTGTCGCCAGCGATGGGGGCGAACGAAAAATCAACCTGGTAAAGGCCGGAGGTACTTGCCAACAGATCAAAGTCGCCTACATC
>JAUUYI010000314.1 GCA_030590525.1 Sedimenticola sp.
CCATCCGACGTAAGCTCTCTCGTAACCCCGTAGGGTGTGCGCGGCGCAGCCGTACGCACCGAAACCCCGCGCCCGGTGGTTACCATCGCCTCTAAGCTATGCTCTAAGGCAATGGGCAGCCTGGACGCCGTAGGGGGGGATAAGCGTAGCACATCCACCCTTCTGGGCGTTGCGGCATGTGGTCAGACCATTGGTGGATGCGGCGCGCATAAGTGTCGTACAAAACGAAAGTTCTGTGCACGCGCCTTATCCCCCCTACGAAATTGCCCCGAAAAACTAAGAATTTACGGCGAAAATGGTTTGAAAACCAACTTAGACATGTAGGTAATCAGGTAGTTTTTTTACTATCAATGCAGTTTCCGCGAGATCAGGACACCTGAAGGTCATTCACCAACCAGCGCCAGGCGATCAGGAGTGCGATCAGAGAAAAGAGCGCTGAGAGATCGTAGGTAATCGCCGGGCCGGCACTGGACCAGAGGAACCCGGAGAGAAGGCTGCCGAGCGCCCCGCCAGCACCGAAACTGAGGCTGCTGTAGAGGGCCTGCCCGCGCCCCTGATGGCGTCCTCTGAAATAGCGGTGTACCAGGTGGATCGCAGACGCATGGAAGGTGCCGAAAGTTGCTGCGTGGAGGCACTGGGCCAGCAGCAGAGCGGCCAGTGACTGCGGAAAGTTCCCGATCATCAACCAGCGGATAATGGCCAGAAAGAGGCTGACCATGAGCACCCTGCGGGCGCCAAACTGCTGTAGTAACCGGTGCATGAAGAGAAATACCACCACCTCCGCAACCACGCCCAGGGCCCAGAGCTGACCGATCAGTGTCTTGGAATAACCCTCCCCTGCCATATAGATCGAAAAGAAAGCGTAATAAGTGCCATGCCCCGCCTGCAGCAGAAAGCAGACGATGAAAAATGCAATGACGGGCGGTTGCCGCAAGATCGAGAGGATAGAGGGCTGCTCTCTATGCGCCACTTCCGGCGCAGGGTCACGAATAAGCAGGCTGGCCAGCCATATCGACAGGTAGATCGCGAGCAGCGCTGGCAGCACCACCGCCGGGCCCCGACTGTCCACCGCCATACCCAGCAGTACCACCGTCAGGATGAAACCGACCGAACCCCAGACACGGACCCGGGCATATCGCTCTGCCCGGTCACCCAGATACCCCAGCGTGACGGCTTCGAACTGGGGCAGCACGGCATTCCAGAAAAAACTGAACAGGGCCATGGCCAGCCCCAGTTGCCAGAATCCAGTCAGCCAGAAGACGCTCAGAAAGACCAGGGCCGTCATCAATGCCCCCAGTCGGACGATGCTCATCCGTTGTCCGAGGTGATCTCCCAGCCAACCCCAGACGAAAGGGGCGGCAAACTTGGTGGCCATCGGTATCGCCATCAGCATGCCGATCTCGGCCGCAGCGTATCCCAACTGCGCGAGGTAGAGCCCCCAGTAGGGGAGCAGTGCCCCCAGTGCGGCAAAATAGAAGAGGTAGAAGCTGGAGAGGCGCCAGTAAGGCATTGAAGTCAGGTCCTAGGACCAAGAGCCATTGCGCGATCGCTGGTTTTTCCCCGCGCGATATTTCGGGTAACTCCGGGTCAATCGATCGATGCCGGAATGATCGGGGTCTCAGGGTTCACATCGGCGTTCTGAGCGCGCTGGCGCAGCAGGTGATCCATCAGCACGATGGCCAGCATCGCCTCGGCGATGGGGGTGGCACGGATTCCCACACAGGGATCATGCCGCCCCTCGGTCACCACATCCACCGGCTCACCCTGCAGGTCGATGCCGTGTCCCGGCAACCGCAGGCTGGAAGTGGGCTTGAGGGCGATGCTCGCCAGAATATCCTGGCCACTGGAGATACCACCGAGCACCCCACCGGCATGGTTACTGAGAAAGCCCTCGGGCATCATCTCGTCCCGGTGCTCTGTTCCCTTCTGGGTCACGCTCCCGAAACCCGCACCAATCTCCACCCCCTTTACTGCATTGATGCTCATCAGCGCGTGGGCGATCTCCGCATCCAGGCGGTCGAAAATGGGTTCACCCAGCCCCGGCGGGATACCGCTGGCCACCACATTGATGCGCGCCCCTACCGAGTTACCCTCTTTGCGCAGGGCATCCATGTAGGCCGCCATCTCTTCGACCTTGTCCGGGTCCGGGCAGAAGAAAGGGTTCCGATTCACCTCATCCCACTCCAGCCGCTCCGCCCGGATGGGGCCAAGCTGGGCCAGATAGCCGCGGATCTCCACCCCGTGCCGCTCGCGCAGGTATTTCCTGGCGATGCCCCCGGCAGCCACCCGCATGGCGGTCTCCCGGGCCGAGGAGCGTCCCCCGCCCCGGTAGTCCCGAAATCCATATTTCATGGTATAGGTGTAGTCCGCGTGACCCGGGCGGAAGCGGTCGGCAATCTTCGAGTAGTCTTTGGAGCGCTGATCCGTATTCTCGATGATCAGAGCGATGGGAGTGCCTGTGGTCCGGCCCTCGAACACACCGGAAAGAATCCGCACCGCATCCGCCTCCCGCCGCTGGGTGGTGTGGCGTGAGGTGCCCGGCTTACGCCGGTCCAGGTCCTGCTGCAGATCCGCCTCCGACAGGGTCATCCCCGGGGGACAGCCATCGACGATACAGCCGATCGCTGGTCCATGGCTCTCACCGAAAGAGGTGACACTGAAAAGCTTGCCAATCGTATTGCCTGACATGGGGCTAGTGCTCTATCCATGTGATAATTGCGAGTAATTATCACATGGATAGAGCACTCGTGGACCTTTTAAATTATTTCAGCAGACTGCTGACAGCCGCGACGTCCTCTTCTGAGAGACTCCCCGCCGCCCGCTTGAGTTGCAGGCCGGCCAGGATGTAGAGATAACGGGAAGTCGCATACTTACTGCGGGCCAGGAACAGATCCCGCTCCGCACCCAGGACGTCGATGATGGTGCGGGTCCCCACTTCGAATCCCGCTTTGGTCGCCTCCAGGGCGCTCTCCATGGATGGAGTTAAAAACACCGTTAAATATCTCAACCAAAGGCCGAGAATATGAATATTCAATTTTATTTAG
>JAUUYI010000251.1 GCA_030590525.1 Sedimenticola sp.
AGCCACTACTTGCGGGCAAATGCAGATCTCCAGTCTTACCACCTCGACGACGCATTGCAGGGCTTCCAGTACGCGGCGGAAAAACAGAATGTCCTGCACCGGAAAGCCGCCGTCGAGACCTGGGTGGGACTGGTCCTGACCTACCAGGCCATGCAGCGCTCGGATGATGCGGTGGACGCAATGGAGCAACTGACGGCGTTTGCCCTGGATACGGATGAGCCACAGCACATTGCTGTGGCCCAATCCTGTCGAGCCCGGCTCTCGCTGTTACTGGGCGACTCAAAGCCGGCGATTGATTGGGCGCGTTCATACGACGTGGAAGCCCATACACCCAGTATGCTCATGTGGCTGGAGATCCCCTTAGTGACACAGATCCGGATAACAGTCGCCACAGGTTCCCATGAAAAGCTGCAGCAGGCCAGCAAGTTGCTTACGACACTTAGTCAGTCGGCCAGGGTCATTCGAAACAGTTACCAGAGCATCGATCTCCTGCTCCTTCAGTCGCTGGCCCTGGAGAAGCTGGGGCGTACGGAAGGGGCGCTGGAGCCTTTGCAGCGGGCAATCGAACTGGCGGAGCCCGGCCGCTGGATTCGGCCATTCGTCGAGTCGGGGCGACCCATGGCTGAACTGCTCGAACACCTTGCAGAGCAGAAAGGCTCCACCGAGTACCTGGGTTCTATTCTTGACCACGTGCGAACGGCTGAACAGCCGCGGGCGCGCACCACTGCGGGTGGGTCTCGAACCACCGCAGGCAGCAAGGCCCGGAGTACAGAACCCCTGACCAACCGGGAACTCGACACTCTGGAACTGCTGGCCCAACGACTGCGGAACAAGGAGATTGCCGCCCGGCTGTTCGTTTCGCCCGAAACGGTCAAAACGCATCTGAAAAACCTGTATCAAAAGCTCGGCGTCAACAATCGCCGCGAAGCAGCAGCTATGGCCGCTGAAATCATATCACCCCGGAACACCCATTAGAGGCCCTTAGCTGTGACGGGATCCCTGTTGATACCCCATGAACGGGGGAAATATGGGGGATACGAGAAAAAAGGGGGGCAGATTCATTTACATATCCATCAGCAATTACTAATATCGCGCCTTCATCTGTCGCTTTCCGCACTGGTTCAGTGAGAAAATCATGTTAATCCCCTTTAATTCAGGAAGTTATTTGCAATGAAAAAATGGCTGCTGTTCATGTTAGCCTTGTCCGCTGCGCCGCTCCTTCAGGCGAGCGACGATGGGGCGGTCACAGATGATGGCTACGGCTATCCAATCGAGAGCGGCCCGGCCGCCACCGTCATCGGCACCCCGGAAGATCTGCGGGCCAAACTGCCCGACGATATCGATTCCCGCAACCTCACCCTCGATACCACCGGTGGCGTGGAGGTGCCGGACATCTTCTGGTACGACGATGATCTGCGCTATTCAGCCGCCTTCCAGGACCATCCCGCACCCCTGATCTTTACCATCGCCGGCACCGGTGGCGGCTATCACGACGCCAACTCGGTGCTGATGCAGAAGGCCTTCTACCAGGCCGGCTTCCACGTCATCTCATTATCCTCTCCCACTTTCCAGAACTTCATCGTCACCGCCTCCAGCACCGGTGTGCCGGGTCATACCAAGTGGGATGCCCGGGATCTCTACCGGGTGATGCAGGAGGCATGGGAAGTGGCGCGGCAGGATGGGGTGGAGGTGACCGAGTTCTTCATCACCGGTTACAGCCTGGGGGCCATGAACGCCGCCTTCGTCGCCAAACTGGACGAAGATCGCACCATGTTCGACTTCAAGAAGGTGCTGATGATCAATCCGCCCTGGAGCCTGTACAAATCCGTCAGCCGGCTGGATGCGATGGTTGATAAGGTCCCGGGCGGGATGGACAAGGTCAACCTATTCTTCGACCAGATCATCTACCACTTCGCGGTGATCGCCAAGAAGAAGGCGGCCGAGGGTAAGGGAGCGGAGCTGAATATCACCAGCAGTAGTTTCCTGAGGGACGTCTACCTGGCCTATAAACCGAAGGACGAGCAGGTCGACGCGCTGATCGGTGTCTTCTTCCGGATCCTCTATGCCAATATGGCATTCACCTCGGATGTGGTCTCCAACGCAGGTTTTGTGGTGCCGAAGAATGCGGCCCTGACCACCACCACCAAATTGGACACCTACAGCGCGGTGGTTCACCGCGAGACCGATTTCGTCACCTACTTCGATGACCTCTTCATCCCCTATTTCAAGGCGAAATACCCGGAGCTGACCCGCGAGGAGCTGATCCGTGAGCTGAGCTTGGAGCCGATCGAAGCTTACCTGGCGAGCAGTGAGAAGATAGGCGTGATGACCAACGCCAACGACATCATCCTCGACTCAAAGGATCTGGCCAACCTGAAGCGAGTGTTTGGTGAGCGTATCAGGGTCTATCCCCGGGGCGGGCACCTGGGCAACATGGCTTACAAAGATAACGTGGCCCACATGGTCGATTTTTTCAAAGGTCAGGAGTAGCCACCGATGAATTCGTTGAAGATTACCCGCAACCGCGGGCTCAAAGCACTGCTGGCCCTGCTCCTGCTGACCCTGATCAGCGGTTGTAGCACCACCCCCCGGACGGTCGATGGCAACCCGCCTGAAACGCCCCAGTTTACCGATGAGGCACTGCAGCAGAAGATGGCCAGTGGAGAGGTCGTCTCGTTGTTCAGTGAGAACCCTGACCCCTGGGTGGGATTCAACCTCTCCATGTACACGTTCAACGCAAGACTGGACCGTTATGTGCTGCTGCCGGTGATCAGGGGTTACGAGTTCGTTACACCGAAGATTGCCCGTACCGGTGTCAGCAACTTCTTCAGCAACCTGGATGAGATCCCCAGCTTCATCAATGCGGTACTGCAGTTGAAGGGTGCAAAGGCGGTGCATACCGCCGCCCGCTTCACCTGGAACAGCACCGTCGGTGTGCTGGGCCTGATCGACGTCGCCACCCCCATGGACCTGCCGAAGAAGAAAGAGGACTTCGGACAGACCCTGGGCCACTACGGTGTCGGCCCCGGCCCTTACCTGGTGCTGCCGTTGCTGGGGCCATCCAACCTGAGGGATACCAGCGGCCTGCTCGTCGATACGCTGATCGGCACCCAGACCAACCCCATGAACCGGGTGCTGGACGGTCACCTTCAGCGTCAGGTGGCCTACTACACTATGAAGGTCATCGATGGGCGCTACGTGAACAAATTCCGTTACTACAGCATGGGTACACCGTTCGAGTACAATTGGGTGCAGTATCTCTACGGCAAGAAGCGTCAGTTGGAGATCGCGGATTAGCAAGCTCGTAACCGTTTATGGGCGGGCTAAATTAGACAACGACATCAAGGATGTTGACATTATGCGTAGACTTATTCTGGGAGTGACGATAGCCGCCGCATCCGCAATGGCGATCGCCGGTGGGGCGGACGGCGTCTGGAAGACAGAGGTGGGCGATGACGGAGGGTATCTGGAAGTCACGATCGGCCCATGCGAGTCGGATGCCAGCAAAACCTGCGGCAAGATCTCCAATGCCTTCACTGATAAGGGCGCGGATCCGAAGTACAAATATATGGGCAAGCTGATGATCAAGGAGATGAAATCAGACGATGGAGCAAACTATTCGGGCGGCACGATCTGGGATCCGGAGCACGACAAGACCTACAAGTCAAAGATGCACCTCAAAGGCGATGTGCTGGACGTGGAAGGTTGCGTGTCGATCATCTGCAGCGGTCAGGACTGGAAGCGGGTGAAGTAGCGCCGTATTGTGTCTATTCAAACGTCGGGCATAAACAGCATGCCCGACCTACTCCTGACTGAGACCAAAACGCCTGTAGAAACCAGGTAGGTCGGGCACGGTTTTTCTGTCCGACATTTTTTTTATTCCTCTCCGTGCCTTCGTGACTCCGTGTGAGAATGTTTTTCTTACCGAGGTATGATTAACGATATGGGGCCAGATTTACCATCTCAGGCAGCGGCAACTCAATTTACGTAGTTTGCGCATAATACGCATACTATGTATAATTCAGCCCGTTGGATTTGTGCTCCAGCATCAAACTAATGG